>JBBRHH010000315.1:0-7128 GCA_038222915.1 Tepidisphaerales bacterium | reverse complement strand
GATGCCCGCCCATGCCATCTGCCGCTGCTGAGGCGGCGAGGCGTTGGCGGCGTCGTAAATCTCCTTCGTCAGTGAAGGAAACTGCTCATTGGGATTCGTGGTGAGGTAATGGCTGCCCAGCGCCGTAAACAGCAGCGGCGCAGTCTCGCCGGCAACGCGAGCCAGTGCCAGCATCACGCCAGTGATCAGGCTGCCGGTAGCGGACGGCAAAATAACCCGCAAAATCGTCCGCGCCTTGGTTGCCCCAAGCGCAATCGACGCCTCTCGGTAGCTGTTGGGGACAAGACGCAGCATCTCTTCGGTCGTCCGCGCCACGATCGGAATCATGATGAACGCCAGCGCCAGCGCCCCGGCCCAGCCGTTGTAATGTCCCATCGGAACCACAACCAGTTCATAGCCAAGAATGCCCACCACGATGCTCGGCACACCCGTCAGAACATCCGACACAAATCGCACCGGCGTCGCCAGCCAGCCATTCGCACCATATTCCGACAAATAAATGCCGGCCAGCATTCCAAGCGGAATGCCGATCACGCTCGCCAGAACAATCAGCTCCGCCGTCCCGATGATGCCGTTCAGCATCCCACCCGGAAACCCTTCGCTACCGTACTCGATGGGATTCTGCGTGAAGAACGCCTTGTTCAGCGACGCATATCCGATGGAGAACAGATATCCCGTCACCAACACCAGCAGCGTAAGAATAATAATCGTAAAGAGGATGCAGAGCCCGAACATGATCTGGCTCTTGACGCGTGCGACAGGATTATCAACTGCCAATGGCATAAATGCTCAAATTTAATGGGCCGCGGCCGACCGTGCCGACTTGCCCACCACCAGGTATCGCGCCACGACATTAAACAACAATGACATCAACAACAGGATCAGCGCAACTTCCAAAAGCGCCGAACGGTGCAACTCCGACTCCGGATTGCCAAACTGATTCGCGAGCAGACTGGACATGGTCTGGGCCGGCGCAAAAAACGATGCGTGAATCTGAGCGCTGTTCCCAATCACCATGGTCACCGCCATCGTCTCCCCCGCCGCACGTGCCAGGCCCAGCATGATTGCCCCGAACAACCCGCTGCGGCTGTAGCGCAACATCTCCCGCGACGTCTGCCACCACGTAGCGCCAAGCGCCGTGGTCCCTTCGATCTGCACCCGTGGAACCGCCTTCAAAATATCGCGGCTAACCGCAGTGATAATCGGCAATATCATGATTCCCAGGATCAACCCGCCGCACAGCATGTCGCGGCCGGTCACTGCGCCATCCAGGTGCAGCCACCTCAGCCCGGGCACATGTCCAAACAGGCTGTTCAGCGACGGCTCAAGGTGATTCTGAAGAAACGGCGCGAGCACAAACAATCCCCAGATGCCATAGGCAATACTCGGAACGGCCGCGAGAAACTCAATCAGAAAAGAGACCGGCGGCGTCATGAACTTCGGCGCAATTCTCACCAGGAACAACGCCGCGCCCAGGCCCAGCGGCACCGCGAACAACAGGGCAAGCAACGAGCTGACCGCCGTCCCATAGATCACCGGCAAAGCGCCGAACGACGCCGGGATAATCTTTTCTTCTTCACGCTGAACCTCACCGTCCTCGATGATCGGCTTACCATTTTCATTGAGCTTGATCGCCCCGGGAATCGTCCGTTCATTCGGCCGCCAGGAAGACGTCACCAGGAACTTCACACCGAACATTCGCACGCTCGGAATCGCGGCGTTCACCAGAACAATCACCAGTGCCGCCATCATCAGCAAAATGATTGCCGCGCTCATCCGTACGAAAAATCCCAGGACCGCGTCTGCGCCGAAGAGAGGCTTCGATGCGCCGCTGATACTCGACGACCCGTTGCCGCCGCTGCCATGCGGCGCTCCCGGCCCAAAAGGCGAGGCAACCTGGCCGAATGGATCAATTGCTGGATTTCTCATGGTCACCTGAACACAAGTCTCGATCCGCGGTCCGAAGTCGCGGATGGCAAGGGCACCGTGCGTTGCCCTTGCCATCGCGATCCGAAAGTTCGTTTCAACTTGTTAAACTACTTCGCGACCGCAACGGGCTTGACCGCCTTGCCGTCCCAGGTCAATTCACCGATCACGGCGGCCACCTTCTTCTGCACGCCATCGCTCAGCGGGGCATAATCGAGCGAAGCCGCAAGCTTCTCGCCGTCGCTCGTCGCCCAGGAGAGGAAGTCCACCAGCGTCTTGGCCTTGCTGGCGTCGTTGAGATACGCCAGATCCTTGTACACAATGATGTAGGTAAAGGACGAGATCGGATAAGCCTTTTTGCCGGGCTGATCCCAGATGTTGACGGCCAGACTCTTGTCCATATGGCTCACCGCGCCTTCGCCGGCGGCCGACACAGAGTCAGCGGTCGCCTTCACAAACTCCCCATCCTTGTTCTTCAGGTCGGCGAACGGGACCTTGTTCTGAAGGGCATACGCCAGCTCGACAAACCCGACCGCGCCTTTGGTATCGTGAATGATCGCGGTCACGCCATCGTTGCCCTTGCCACCCTGCCCGGTCGGCCATTCAACCGCCTTGCCCGCGCCAACCTTCGTCGCAAAGTCGGCGCTCTGGCCAGACAGGTAGTTGGTAAAGATGTAATTGGTGCCGCTGCCATCCGTGCGATAGACCGGCGTAATGCCAAGGTCCGGCAGTTTCGCGCCCGGGTTCAACGCCGCGATCTTCGCGTCGTTCCACTTCTTGATATTGCCCAGGAAAATATCCGCGATAGCCGGACCATCCAGTTTCAGATCGCCGTCATAGCCCGGCAGATTGAACGCAACCACCACCGCGCCCGCGACAGTCGGAATCTGCACGACCTTGTCATCGCCGCCCAGCGCCACGATGTCCTTCTTGCTCAAGGGCGCATCCGACGCACCGAAGTCGACAACCTTCTTGGTGATCGCGCCAATGCCCGCGCCCGAACCGTTGGCCACATAATCAATCTTCACTTCCGGGTGTGACTTCTGGTATTCGCTAATCCAACGCTGATAAATCGGCGCCGGAAAAGTCGCCCCCGCTCCCGACAACTTTACATCCGCGGCCTGAGCCGAAACCCCAACCATCAAACCGGCGCCCAGCGCCACAACAGACTTCAAGAACGACATCATCGTTTCTCCTTGGTTAATAAAGGGAACTCTGACCCACCCGCGCTAAGCCCTCATCCGCGCCGTATTAATGTTGCGCTAAGAAAATCCCGCCGCGCCCGATAACACGCTGAAAACGCGGATTTTGTTGAGATCACGCTAATAAACAGTAAACCCCACTACGACTCAGATAAGGCGGGAAGCGCCGGCAGAAAACGCAAGAGTCGTCTCAACACGCCCCAAGTCAACGTCAATAACCGCCCCTGACGCCGCCACATGGCGCGATCCATCGTCACAAAACACGTATTTGTGCGCCATCGGAACGTCACACACGGGATAAGTCTATCGCTCTGGCTACTGAAACGGTTGACGACTTAACCGTCTCCCATTTGCAGTTCTCCGCCCCGAAATCGCTACGACGCATTGGCGAGCCTTCCGAATTTCGCATTTCTAATCCCACGATTTGGGAATGAGATAATCCCCGATGCCACGCCACTCTTCTACTAGATGTATTAGCTTCACACCTTCCCAAGTGATTGGTCCGGCGTGATCAGTGAGAATTATCTGCATTCCACGCCGCCGATAGGCGGCCGGTTCACGACGGTACTACCTCGAGGACGGCCTGCACGTCTTACAATCGCGCCCGGATCTCACCGTCACCACCGACCGTCTAAGCGCAACCTACGCCGCCGAATTGCTCCTATCCGCCGATCCACCCCTCGCCATCGACGTCCGCAACCCGCGCGAGCGCGAGCAGAAGCAGATCGCCGGCAGCCTGCACTTCCCGCTCAATCACCTCTCCGAAAACATCGACCAGCTCCCCCAAACTCGCCCGCTCCTTGTCTTCTGCGCCGGCGGCTACCGTTCCTCCATAGCCGCAAGCATCCTGCAAAACCGCGGCTTCCACCAGGTAAGCGAAATCGCCGGCGGCATAGCCGGCTGGGAAGCCGCCAAACTCCCAGTCCAGGCAGCCCAGCCCTGAGTTCACCTCGGAGGCCCAAGTGCATTTCGTGGACTCAACGCCGCCGCTGACTTGGCACTCACCCAGATCCAGAAATTCCGTCCCATTCAATCGGTGTGACAAGACACCACTTGAACTTTTCCTGCTTCATTGTGCTCAAGAATGTCGTTGAGCGATTCCTAAGCGTCCAATTTTTCCCACCCGATTCGATAAAATCCTAACGTCACGATGTGATGCGCAGGCGCTTCTCTTCTGATATATTCCCGGGAATATGGGACGCCAATGGCTACATGCAAAACGATTGGTTGCTGGGCTTAAGAAGGCCAAGACCAACACCAAGCTGGTGCGTGAAATCACCCTCGCCGCCAGGACGGGTGATTCAGATCCGGCGATGAACGCCCGGCTTTTTGCAGCCATCGAAAAGGCGAAAAAAGACAGCGTTCCCAAGGATGCCATCGAACGCGCCATTAATAAAGGGGCCGGCGTCGGCGGCGAAAAGCTGGTGATGGACTACGTTGTCTATGAGGGGCGCGCACCCCACAACGTACCTGTAATCGTCGAGGTGTACACCGACAACGTCAATCGCACCGCCCCGGAACTTCGCGTGCTGTTCCGCAAAGGCCAGCTGGCCTCGTCGGGTGCCAACAAGTTCGTCTTCGATCACGTCGGTCTGGCCGAAGCGCACCACCCGGACGCGAACATTGACCTCGAAGAAGCCGCCATCGAAGCCGGAGCCAACGATGTCCAGTCACTAACGCGCACACAAAACGACGACATTCCCAAGGATGCGGCCGGCGCGAAGTTTATTTGCGAACGCACAGACGTAGGAACCGTTTCCAAGTGGCTTGCCGCCAACGGATGGACGGTGATCACAAGCGAAATCGGCTTCATTCCCAAAGTTCTTCCAGAACTGACAGAAGCGCAGCAACTGGAAGTTGGCGAGTTCCTGCAAGAACTGGATGAGCACGACGACGTCCACCGCGTCTGGGCCGCTGTAACGTAAGCGGTAAGACCGGCAGGTGCGGACGCCGCCTTCAACTTTCTGAGTTAGACCGAAAGCCGCTGCCATTGGCACGCGTGGTCGTCACGCCATGAGAGTTACGTCTTGAACAGCCCGCGCCTGGCAGAGAAGGATGACATTGCGTTGACGGTCGGTCATGTCCAATGCCTCCTGATTCTCCATGGTGACCGAACCGGATATCAGTTGACACTTGCAGCGTCCGCAGATTCCGGAGCGGCACTCGGAGTCAACTTCGATTCCAAGCTCTTCGGCCAACGTGAGAATGAGTCGTCTGCCATCGATCGTTGCTTCCCTTTTTGATCGCGCGAACGTCACCTTGAATTCCTCGTTGCTCGCGGACCCCGGATATATTGTCGCCGCCGGAGTCCCGAACGATTCCAGGTGGATGTTTGCCTCGGCAACACCCATGCGTCCCAGAAGTTCACGCGTCGCCTTTAGCATCTCCGCCGGGCCGCAGAGATAGAATGGCGTAGCGGCCACGTCCGGGATCGCCTGTTCCAGAAGCGCGGCATCGATCCTTCCTCGGCCGCCATCCCAGTTCGAGCCATCGGCCCGCGTCAAGGTGAGCGCCACATGCAGGTTTGGAAACCGACGCTTCATTAACTCGATTTCATTGCGAAAGATGATGTCGTGCTCCTCTTTGTTGCTGTACACCAGGTAGATCTGCCCGCCCCAGTTCTGATCGGTCAAATAGCGCAAGATGGACATCAATGGCGTGATTCCAACTCCTGCTGCCAGGAGCGCTATCGACTTCGCCTTCTCGCCATTGAATGTGAACTGTCCGCCCGGTGCCGAAGCCGACAATAAGTGGCCTTCCTTTACCGCATCGTGCATGTGTCGAGAAACCAGACCGTTCTTGTCCCGTTTGATCGTGACCTCACAATGGCCTGTGCTCGTCGGCGTGGAGGCAATCGTGTAAGACCGCCGCACAGTCTTGCCGGCAATCGGCAGGGCGAGTGTCAGATACTGGCCGGGCAGGTAGGCGAATGGCAACGCGCCGCCGTCTGGAGAAACCAGTCGGAAGGTCCGGACATCGGCGGTCTCCTGGGTGATTCGCTCAACAAGCAATTGACCAGCCCAGCGCGGGGTCTCGGCCGGCGACTTCGACAGCAGCGTAGCCGGTGCTTTTAATCGCCGCGCGATGAATGCGAGCAACCGATAACCCAGAAGAACGGCGACGATGATGCCGAATGCCACCGGCATCCGGACGTCAGATTTTACCAGCATGTAGAAATGCACCACGCCGGCAACCACAGCGACGTAGGCCAGTCGATGCAGCGCCCGCCACCGGTTCGGACCCAGCCGTTTGATCATGAAATTGGCCGACGTTGCAGCCAGCGGCACCATCGCCAGGAGACCCAGTGAGCCAACGACCAGGTAGGGCCGCTTGACCATTTCGGTAAGCGTGTCGCGCACGCTTAGCGCCCGGTCGAAAACGAAGAAGATCGCGAAATGTGCCAACGCATAGAAGAAGGCAAACAGCCCCAGGAGCCGCCGAAAATGAAAGAGCCAGCTCAGCCCGGTGATCTTGCGCAGCGGCGTAATCAGCAGCGATAGGGGAAGGAATATCAGGGCGAGAAGCCCCGTCGTCCGGATCGCATAGTTCACGGGGTTTGCGCCGGCATTGCCGTGATACGCATCCCAGAGCAATAGCCCTCCGGGGACCAGGCCATTGACCGCCAGAACGAACTTCGCGAATCGTAAGTCTTTCATCGAGACACGGCTCCATTAGAACGACTTCCGCAGATCCATGCCGGAATAGAGACCGCCGACTTGCTCCTGATATCCATTGAACATCAGCGTATTGCGACGCCCGCCCTCGCCGATGCGCTGCTCGGTGGCCTGGCTCCAGCGGGGATGATCCACCGTCGGATTCACGTTGGCGTAAAATCCGTATTCATTTGGAGCCGAAGCGTTCCATGTCGTCGGCGGCTGCTGCTCGGCGAGCATGATCTTCACGATCGACTTGACCCCCTTGAACCCGTATTTCCACGGCACCACCAGCCGCAACGGTGCGCCATCCTGCGGCGGCAACGATCGACCATACAGCCCCGATG
>JBBRHH010000314.1:0-7143 GCA_038222915.1 Tepidisphaerales bacterium | reverse complement strand
GATAAACACTTCGCCCGGCGAGCCGTCGTCGTACAGGCCGACGGTGATGTACCCTTCGTGCCCGGCCACATCAAACTTATGCGTAAGGGCGCGGCGCGTATCCGGCAGCCGCCGCCGCAGCGGCCGCTCCACGATCCGCTCGATGATCTTCTCGATCGGCGTGGTGCTGGTCGCAAGGAGGTTGTCCGACGAGAGCGTTCGGATCTCGGCCTTGAGCGAAGAAATCGTCTTGGCAACATCCCGCGCCAATTCATCCTTCGCCGCATTCACGTTCTCTTCGTCGTCCGCTTCGGTATTGTCCAGCTCTTCATCGCTCTTCACATTCAAAGGCTGCGACAGCTTCGAACCATCGCGGTAAAGCGCGTTCGCCTTCAATCCAAGCTGCCAGCTCAGGAAGTAGCTGTTCTTGATGTCCTCAATCGTCGCCTCGTTCGGCAGGTTGATCGTCTTGGAAATGGCGCCAGAGATAAACGGCTGGGCCGCCGCCATCATGCGGATGTGCCCTTCAACGAAAATATAGCGCTTGCCGGTCTTGCCGCACTTGTTGGCGCAGTCGAAGACCGGAAGGTGTTCATCGCGCAGATTCGGTGCGCCTTCCACAGTCCCACGGCCGCAGATCACGTCATTCGCTTCGTTGATCTGCTTGCGCGAGAATCCAAGCTTCTGCAGCAGGCTGAAGCCCGGCGTCTGATATTCCGCTTCCGAAACGCCCAGCCGCTTCATCGACTCCGCGCCAAGCGCCCACGACGTAAACGCGAACGACAGCTCGAACACGCCCGGAAGCGTCTCTTCAATCTTCTGCAGTTCCGCATCCGTAAGCCCGGCCGCCTTCAGCGAATCGATGTTGATGTGCGGCGAATCGTGCAGGCTGAGCGTGCCCATCACATACTGGAGGATGCCATGAATCTCGTGTGAGTTGTAGCCAAGGTTCGCCAACGCAGGCCGAAGCGACTGGTTGGCAATCTTGAAGTATCCACCGCCGGCCAGCTTCTTGAACTTCACCAGCGCAAAGTCCGGTTCAACGCCGGTGGTGTCGCAATCCATCAACAGGCCGATCGTGCCCGTCGGCGCGATGACGGTTGTCTGTGCGTTGCGATACCCGTGGCGCTCGCCGAGCACCAGTGCCCGGTCCCAGCATTCGCGGGCGGCCGAGAGCATGTTGCGGTCCGCAAGCGGATCGGCATCGGAGAACTGCTCGGCATCAAGGCCAACCGGTTTGATCTCCAAACCTTCATAAGCGCCAAGGTGGCGTAGAAATGCAGCACCCTCACCCCGACCCTCGCCCAGATTGCTGGGCGAGGGTGTCGAGGATGGGGAAGAATGGGGAACGTTATAGGCGGCCCGGCGATGATTGCGGATCACGCGCAGCGTGTCCTGACGGTTTTCATCGTAGCCCGGGAACGCGCCGTGCTCGCCGGCCATCTCCGCGCTGGTGGCGTAAGACTCGCCGGTGAGAATCGAAGTCAGGGCCGCGCAAATCGCCCGGCCGCGCTCACTGTCATAAGGAATGCCGGCCTGCATCAGCATCGCGCCCAGGTTCGCATAGCCCAGGCCCAGCGTGCGGAACTTGTACGACAGCGTCGCGATTTCCTCGGATGGGAAGCTCGCCATCAACACCGACACTTCCAGCACGATCGTCCAGAGACGAATCGCATGCTTGTACCCTTCGACGTCGAAGCGCCGCGAGTCGGAATCGAAGAACGTGAGAACATTGAGCGAGGCGAGGTTGCACGCCGTGTCGTCCAGGAACATATATTCCGAGCAGTTGTGCACGGTGATGCCGTTGGCGATGAACGAAGAGGTCATCGGCTCGGTCAGGTCAAACACCTGCTGCTTGCCCAGCGGCGTAAACGTCGAAACCTGCTCCCAGTTCTCGCTGCCGAGGTTTGCCGAGCGCGAGCCCAGCGAGAGCATGACCGTGTGGGCCAGTTGCTCGAGCTTTTTGCCGGGGAGTATCCCGACGTGTTTAGCAAAAGATCGGAGGCTCCCTGAATCGATACGCAGGCCGTGGCGTCTCGTATCTGCGTTGCCATTGCCAGAACCAGTGTTCTGTCGGTCAGGAGAGCCTCCGCTGATTGACGGAGTTGCGGTGGTCACGGCCGACTGCACGCCGAAGCCCAGCAGGATCAGTTGAACATCCTGCAGCAGCCCTTCGGAAGCGCTGTGCAGCTCGACGGTGTTGTTGGTCACAATGCCGTCGGCCGTGAAAAGAGCGCGAAGTAAATGGCGCTGCGCGGGCAGGCCGGCGGTGAAGGTTTCATCCGCCAGGCGGCGCGTGGTGGCGCTGGCCGCGTCGGCGCGAAGGAACGAGCCAAGGCGGCTGATCAGCCGGCGATCGGTCAGCGTCGTGTTGAGCGTCTGCGGTTCACGATTCAGCGCCGCGTCGTTGAGCATGTCATCGTTGACATAGTCATCGGGATAGGCCGACTGCCGGTCCCACTTCTCGGCCACATATTGGGCGAAATCTTCCACCAGATCCGTCGAACGCAGCGCCGCCTTGAGGTTAAGCGAAGTCGAGTTGTTGTTGGCATCAGAGAGAAACAGGCCGACAAGCTGGAAGAAGCGCGCATCCTGAGGTTCGCCAATTTCATGCACGACCGCCGGCTCCGACGGAAGTTTGATCTCATCTTCGGCAGTGAGGTCTTTCGCCTCGACCCAGCCGCGGGAACGGGTCCAGATCTTGTGATCGGCCGTAAGCTTCAGCGAATAGCCGCCGACGGTTCGCAGCTCAAAAACTTCCTTGGTGCCAGTCGGAAACGCGCCATCGGTAATGTGAATTTCCTGCGCGTCCACATTGGTGATCACGCGTGCAGGCAGGTGGATCATCTGATCGATCCGCCGCCAGATGCCGCCGGGCGTAAGCACGCGGGTGTCGCCGGTCACGCACGGGTTGGACGCGTTGATCCGGCCCGATCGCGGGCAGGTGTGCCACTGGTTGATCGTGTCGTCATACTGCACACCCGGATCGGCGCAGCGCCAGGCAGCGAAGGCAATCTGATCCCAGAGATCGCGCGCCTTGAGCGTCTTGGCCACCTTGCGGTTGGTGCGCCAGGTCAGGTTCCAATCCCCATCTTCCTCGACCGATTTAAAGAACCGGTTCGGGATCCGCACCGAGTTATTCGAGTTCTGCCCGGAGACGGTAAAATACGCCTCACCATTAAAATCATAATCCAGCTTCAGCCCAAGCTTCACGGCCAGATCGCGATGCTCCTTGGGCAAATGCTTCATCCCCTCGGCCAGCGCCGCCACTTTGATTTCCTCGCGCACTTTCCAGTTAACGAACAGCTCGACATCCGGGTGATCCAGATCAAGGCAAACCATCTTCGCGGCCCGACGCGTGGTCCCGCCCGACTTAATCGCGCCGGCCGCCCGATCGCCGATCTTCAAAAACGACATAAGCCCCGACGACTTGCCGCCGCCCGAAAGCGGCTCGTTCTCACCGCGGAGACGGGAAAAGTTGGAACCGGTCCCCGAACCGTATTTGAACAGGCGGGCCTCCCGCGTCCACAGGTCCATGATGCCGCCGGAGTTCACCAGGTCATCCGAGACCGACTGAATAAAGCACGCATGCGGCTGCGGATGCGAGTAGGCGTCTTTGCTCTTCAGCAGTTCGCCGCTGCGCGGATCGCAGTAATAGTGCCCTTGGCTCGGCCCGGTAATCCCATAGGCAAAGTTCAAGCCCGTGTTAAACCACTGCGGCGAATTCGGAGCGCACATCTGATGCAGCAGCATGTACGAAAGCTCGTCATAAAACGCCTGCGCATCCTCGGCCGTGTCAAAGTACCCATACTTCTCGCCCCAATACCGCCAGCAACCGGCCAACCGGTTGATCACCTGCTTGGCCGACTTCTCCGGCCCGGTCACCACGTTCCCCTGCGCGTCGCGAATCGGCTGCCCCGCTTCATCCACCTGCGGCACGCCGGCCTTGCGAAAATACTTGCTCACCATGATGTCGGTGGCCAGTTGCGACCACTGCTTGGGAATTTCCGCGTCACGCATCTCGAACACAACCGACCCGTCCGGGTTGCTGATGCGGCTGGTCCGCTTGTCATATTCCACCGTCGAGTAAGCATCCTGGCCTTGTTTTGTGAAGCGGCGTGTAATTTTCATGTTCTTTTCCTGTCCCTTGAGTTAGTCCGTTAACTTCGCGAATATTTGAAATGGGTCCGGCAAGCCAGACCCTACTTGTTTATCTTTTCCACCAAAGCTCGTACTTGTGATCCGCCGGCAGCGGCCCCGCCAGCAGCTTATCCGGCCCAACCTGAATCCCATTCTTCGGATCCACCAGCACCGCCGTATTGGGATTGATCCGCGTGTCATCCACCACATTCTTCAGCGCGGTAATGTCGTCAATCCGAATCACGCCCTGTGGCGGGTTATATGTAAATGCGTTGGCCGTATGCAGCAGCGTCCAGTCGCCCTGCGTCAGCCCATGCCGCCGCTGCGCGGGCATCTCGCCAACGCTCACCGGCTTGGTCATCCCATGGTCCTTCGCACATCCGGCAAAGACACACGCCAGTAATAACGTTGTAAAAATGTGAGGGCGTGAGGCAGCCATGACTGTGCCTTTCCTAATGGGCCAACCAAACCGATCGCGCGTCTTAATCCACCTTCGGAAGTGTCAATCCAACCTGGTCCTGATACTTTCCCTTTTTGTCCGCATAACTCCGCGCACAAACCCGATCCGCCTTCAGGAAGATGAGTTGCGCGATCCCTTCATTGGCATAGATCTTCGCCGGCAGGGGGGTCGTGTTGGAAATCTCCAGAGTGATCTTCCCGCGCCACTCCGGCTCAATCGGCGTTACGTTCACAATGATGCCGCAGCGAGCATAAGTGCTCTTGCCGACACAGATCGCCAGCACGTTGCGCGGGATGGCCACATATTCCACCGTCTCCGCCAGCGCAAAGCTGTTGGGCGGAACAATCACATGGTCTTTCCCGGTGTGATTCGTATCGATCGTGACAAAATAGTCTTCAGTAAATCTCTTCGGGTCCACAATCGCGGCCCCGCCATCCGGCGACACATTCGTGAAGATCTTAAAGAGCGATCCCACACGGATGTCGTAGCCATACGACGAGACGCCATAACTCACATGACCCGGCCGCTTGTCGTTCTCGGCAAACGGCTCGATGCCAATCAATTCACGGATTTGGGTATCGCACAGAACCGGCATATCACTTTCCCCGGCAAGGCGCGATTGCCTGCGACGCCGGTTCGAATCCATGGCCGGCGCGGCACAAGCAACAACGCTGTTAAATCCTGTTCAGTTCCCGGCCGAATCGCACCCGCGAAACTGCCCAGCGGTTCCACCACTGTTTCTAAACCCGTCGCGAACATTTCGCAATTTCGGTGCCTCTCGAGACCGGCCAAAACACCAAACCCGTTGTCCCGCGGGCTCAACGCGGCATACTGTGCGAAGTTCTCACTATACACTATATCTTGTGTTCAGCAACGAAAAATTCACTAAATGTGGCACTTTGGATCGTCCAGCGCGCAACATTTTGAGAATACTGGCGTTAGCCGTTCGTCGATTTCCTGCGGCGCCATTCAACGAAGAATTGACCCTCCACAACATCGGCGGACGGAAGCCTAACAGCATCACAAAGTCGCATGCAAGGAAAAACCCTCCTCAGCGCATGTTTTACACACTCTGCACACATTGAAGACGTGGAAAAGTTGGTCGAATGGGGAGAAGCGGGGGACAAAATGTGGTCCCAGCGCAAAAAAACCGCCCGGGTCGATGGATCGACCCGGGCGGCGGCATTTTGCGACATCGAGTTGTAAACAGTTACTTGGTCAGGAAGTTACCGATGGCCGCGTTCTTATCGAATTCCAACTGGAAGCTGTAATCGATATTTGTCGCCTTCTCGCCATTGGTGCCCTTGTCGAGGCTCATGTCCCAGCGAAGTAGATTTTTTGGCTTGTCCTGACGCGCATACGTCGCGTCCTTGCTGAGCGCCGGCGTCGTCTCGCCCAGCGTCACGTTCACCGCCTCGGCCTCCGAATGCGGCAACCGATCCCACACCTGAATCTGCACCTTCTCCTGCTTATAGCTGCTCAGCGTGATCCGGTATTGCAACTTGATCACCTGGTTGCCGCCCTGCACGTTCCGCGTCTTGTCCATGAGCTGTCGCGTCACCTGCAATTGCGGATCAACGCCAAACCCGGCCGTAAACTCTTCACCCACCGCCACCAGCGGCAGCGTCGCCCGGCCCACAAAATCCTTCCCGATATACATCGTCGCCTCGCCCGGCAGCAAAACGAACTTGCTGTCATTGGTCAGATTCGCCAGCCGATACACATGCGAAGTCAAAACCGGCACGGCCTTATAGAAGTAGTCCGGCTTCAGCGGCAGCCGCGTCACTTCAATCAACTGCTCATCATCGCGCCAAGGAATGCTGAAGCGCCGATCCAGGTGAAACGTAACGCTCTGCCCTTCCTGCCCGCCGCCGGCCCGGCGCTTCGCCTGCTGCTCCTTGATCTGCGCCGCGTCCGCATTAATGATCTCATCCGACTGCTGCAAAGCCGCCGCGTCATTCCAACGCGCATACGCCTGACCCTTCTGACCCGAATTCCCCAGTTGCTGTGCTTCGTTCCGATAAGCCTCGGCCTGTTTCTTGTTGTCGTCCGTGTTCTTCCCGAAGTTGTTGACCCCATTCACATTGATCGCCTGGTTCGGCGTCCGCGGCGCTATCCCGATATCCAGCTGCGCCAACTCCGGCGGCGTCGCATTCAAAAGCGGCTGCGCCGTCGACAGCGTCAAATCTACCCCCATCCAGTCCTCCCCCGTTTGCTGAAAGAGCGCTGCCAGATATTCAAGCTGCACTTCCTGTTTCTGCTTATCCTCCGACGCCCGCATCTTGTAGCTCGGGTGCCAAGAAGCAGCCGCCACGATGTAATTCAGCTTCACACTCGACGCCCCCGCGTTCGCCTTATCCACCACAATCACCGCCTCGCGCACCGTCTTGTCCGAAGCCCCGGCTACCTTCTGCCGCTCGCGTTCCAGAAACTGTGTCTGCAGCGTGTTCGCCGTGATCTTCCCGCGCAGCCCCACCGCGTCCGCCGACTTCAGCCCCCGCGTGGTCATGATAAATTCCGCAATCTTCGTCACCGCCTCGGAGTTGAACAAACCCTTCTCCGAC
>JBBRHH010000313.1:0-7150 GCA_038222915.1 Tepidisphaerales bacterium | reverse complement strand
GGGTCAGCTTCTCCAGAACAATCAATCGCCGCCGCTCTTTCAAGCTCATCGTCAATACTCCCATCGCCCTGGAATAACCCAAAGCACATGAGGACATTTCTATTGCGATAAGAAGAGGACATTTCTACTGCGATACAACAGCCGAAAGGTACTTTGTTTGCTGTTCCTCAGGCATGTCGTATCTGAATAACCCCACAACCGATATACGGGGCCTGGACTGACGCAGAATTGTCGCGCCTGTTGGACGAACCAGGGCAGGTTGGTAGCACACGCCCGTCGGAGCAAGAACCTGCGGCGGCACATGAAGTTGTGGCAGACTTCCACGACTATCCGCATCACGCCGACGACGACTATATCAGCACCATTTTACGCCAGGTCAATCAGAACCCTCGTCGAGTCCACTCTCACCCGGCCGTCCCTCTTCCCAAAGCCACGCCAGCCATTGCAGCGCGACCTGCAACCATCAACCGGCCGAAAGCCAGGTGCCGGACCCGCCCCAACATCGTGTCGTCGCCCGCCTGGGTTATTCGGTGCGATGTTGATCGTGTGCGTGCTGTTGCTTGTGACATCGCTCTAATCGTGCGGCCCCGGTGCAAAAAGCAGGACATCGTCCACAATCAACTCCGCTCCCTTGGGCAGAAGAAATAAGATCTCGTCGACTTTGTCTCCCTTCTTTGGCGCGTCACCCTCCTTGAACTCGACCGATGCCTCCGCCCATTCATCCTGCTTCAGACCTTTCAACTGCACGGCATTTTCCCGCTTCTGTGTTCGATTGACCAGCACCACCTTGAAGGCGTCGGCACCGCTTAGCTTGTAGCGAAAGGTCGCTTGCGTCGTCTCGCCCATGATCCGCTCCCCACGCAGGTGCAGGCGAATCCACGGCGCGCCAATCGCCACGTTGTCGACGGACTTGGCCGCCTTCCAGGTTAACGGTTTTTCCTTGGGCACAATTGCGAAGTCGCCCGGCCACTCCCTTCCCTGCGCCCCCGTGTCGAACCAGCCAGTGTAATGCACTCGCTCCGGGAACGGCCGTTTTTCCGTCTCCTGGGCCGCGTCGTACAGCACAATGTCGTCGATGATCAGCTCAGCCGAAGGGTCTGTGTAAAACTGGATGTCGTCGATGCGCTCGTCCTCGGAAAGCGGGCCGCCGCTGCCGTCGGGACGGCGGGCGGCAGTCATGTCGACCGTGGCCGATTCCCACTTTTCCTGTGGCAGGCCGGTCAGCGTCAGTTGACGGTGGTAGCCGTTACTCAGCGAATAGAGTTGTACGCGCAGATCGGCGGCACCTTTCAGCCAGTAGCGGAAACTGATGCGCGGGTTCTTTCCCATCGGCGGGCCGGGAACCGGATTGAAGATGACGGCGGTGTACAGACGATTGGCGCTTCCCTGTTGGTCGTCGAAGTCCACGCTCAGCACGCCACGGCAGGCGCGACTGCTGCCCGGCGGCACATTCTTCGTCTCCAGTTTGCCGACCAGCCACCAGCGCCGTTCGATGTCCGTTTCGAAGTCCTCGAACGCGTGGACGCGGTTCGGCAGGCCGCCACGCGCCACCGGCTTCGAGACGTTTCGCAGTCGTTCTTTCGCGAGTGGCTTTCCGGAAGCGGCGGTCAGCCGATTTACATACCACTTCAAGAATTCGTCTCGCTGGATTGACGTCGCCACTTGTGCGTTGGGCTTGCCGCCCTTCACCTCCTTTGTCAGGCCGGCATCGTCCACCTCGAGGCAAAGGTCTTCCATCGTGCAGAGGCTCTGGTCAAAGCAGAGCATCACCGCGACCGGATCGAACAACGTCGGCGTGGGCTTGTCCCACAATTGATAGAGCTGCCAGACCTGATTGGTGACCGGCGTGGCCGCGCCGAAAATCTTCTGGCGCATCGTCTCATCCATTTGCAACATCGTCGTCGAATCCAGCGGCGCGACGGTTAATGGCACGCCCGAGGCGAAGACGACCTGTGCGTTTTTAATGTCGGACTTGATATTCCACTCCGCCTCCGCCGGCGGCTTGGCGTTGTAGCCGACCCGCACGGCCCCGCCCATCATCACGATGCGTTTGATCCACGGCTTGCAGTCGGGATGCTCGGTGATGAGTTGGCCGACGTTGGTCAGATCGCCGACGCTCAGCAGCGTGAGCTTCCCGGGATCCGCCTTGAGCCGGCCATAGAGAAAATCGACCGCCGACTCTTTGACAGGACCCTTTCCCCAATTCGGCCGGCGTCCGTACTGATATTGGCCTTCGATCGCTGAATTGGTGTGCGACGATTTCCCGGCGGCCACCGGCACATCTTTCCGACCCGCCAGGTTCAGGAACCGGCAGCAGATCATCGCGCGGCCTCCCGCATCGCCGCTGACCGTGGTAACGCCTTTCAGCTCCAGCTCCGGACTCGACAGAATCAGCGCGAGCGCGAAAGCGTCATCGATGTCCGTGCCGATATCCGTGTCGAACAGGACGGGAATTTTCTCCGCGCCAGCCACTTCAAGCCCAACCAGGTTCAACATCAGGACGACGCAAAGTGCAATTCGCATGATTACTCCTCATCGCATGTGTGGCGGGTTCATCTCCAGCTCGAACACCCGCCGCGCAAACTCTGCCGCGTCCTTGTCGCGACCCTGATCGTGGGCCAGCCGCGCCGACATCTTCCACGCCTCCACGCTTTCAGGCACGAGCCGTCGCGCCACGGCCAATCGCCCTTCGGCTTCCTCCAGCCGCCCGCGGTCGATCAGGGCCTTCGCGTCCATCAACCACAATTTGACCGACTCTGGATGGGCTGCGCGCGTTCGTTCGAAAAGTCGAAGCGAATCGTTCCATTGCCGGGCGTAGGTCACGGTTCGCCAGCCCGCGCCGGCCACGACAATGCCGAGCAGCAGGCACATGGTTCGCCCCGGCAGCCGATTCAACGCCATCGCCAGAAGAATCACGAAAAATACCGACGTTAAATACATCAGCCGCTCCGCCACCGCTGTGCCGATAAGCAGCAACGAGTTGCTGATCAATGCATAAGAAAAGCCCATCCAGATCAACGTCAGGGCGACGATCTTCAGCCGACGCCGCAGGGCAACAATAAGCACGATGAAATAGACCAGGAGCGAAGCCACCCCCACATAGAAAAACAGATCACTGCCCCGAAGCTGATAGCCGATCACATTCGCGCCATAGTCCGGCGAAAGCGAAACCGGCGCGACCAGCAAAGTCACATATCGACCCAGGATGGAGAACGGCAACAGTACGCGGTCAATCCCGCGGCTCCGAAACAGTGGATTCACGGTCCAGTCAAAAAAAGTTTTCTCCCATTCGAAGGGCGCTATCCGTTCGCGCCAGGTTGTGTACGCAAGCGTGCAGATGCAGAGCGTCAGGAACCACAACGCAACGCGTTTGCGTTCTGGAAACGTGAGTCGACCCATGCCGGCCAATGTCGCCGGCAGCATCAACAACAGCAGAAGGCCGTGCTCCTTCGACAGGATTGCCAGCAGGAAACACCCGGCAATGAGCGTCGCCCTTCGCCCAGTGATGGGCCGCCTCAAAAACAAAAGGATCGCCGACACAATCCCCAAAGTGCAGAGCAACTCCGCCCGGCCGACAATCCCCGCCACCGCCTCCACATGAACCGGATGCGCCGCGAACAACAGCCCGGCCGCCAGGGACACGCGCGAGCTGCCCGAAAGCCGCATCGCCAACAGCGCGACCAGCGCGCTCACCAACCCATGCAGGAGCACATTGATCAGATGCGCCGGCAACGCCCGGCCGCCGAAGAGGTGATATTCCAGCGCATAACTCAACGAAGCCAGCGGCCGCCACAGCGGCGCATCCGACGCCACGGTGCCGTAGTACGACTGATGAAAATATTGCACCCACGCCCCCGGCTCACGCACGCGCGGATCATCGCGCGCGATAAACTCATCGTCATACACATAACTTCCCGCCAGCGTCACCGCATACAGGCCAATGGCGAGAAGCGCCGACGCAATCGCCGGCCAATGTCGCGGAGAGGCCGGTTTGAGCGATGGGGAAGACATGGTTCGTGCGCATAGATTATCCGATAGCCCCCGTGCAGTAAGCACACCGCACTATGTCTCCAATTCACTCCGCTCTACAATTTGCGATATGCCCTGGTTCTCCCAACAATCCCCCGAAATTTCCCGCAGCGAGGTCGAGGCCCTTTGCCAGCGTCTTCTGGACGAAGCGCGCGACCGGCTGCGCTGCGATTTCCGTCGCGTGCTACTGTTGCCGCCCGATCTCACCCGCGCCCACAGTGGCTCGGGCTGGATCGCCGAGACGCTGTTCAACCTGCTTCCCAAAACGTGTGACACGCACGTCATCCCCACGCTCGGCCAGCACCGTCCGCACACGCCCGAGCAAAACCGCTGGATGTTTGGATCGATTCCCGAAGAGCGCATTCACGCCCACGACTGGCGCAACGGCTGCGTCGATGTCGGCGTCATTCCCGCGTCCCTCGTCAACGAAAAAACCCGCGGCCGGGTGAATTGGGACATTCCCGTCCAACTCAGCGCCATGCTCATGCAGGAGAAGTGGGACCTGATCATCAACGTCGGCCACGTCGTCCCGCACGAAGTGCTCGGCTTCGCCAATCACAACAAGAATTACTTCATTGGCCTCGGCGGCAAGGAAACCCTCTGCACGTCCCACCTCGCGGCCGCCACATGGGGCATCGAGAACAACGTCGGCCGGCTCATCACGCCTCTCCGCGCCTGCTTCAACTGGGCCGAGGAACAGTTTCTTTCACACCTGCCCGACGTCTACATGCAACTCGTTTTGCAGCGCAACCCCGCCGGCCAGCTCGTCCACAGCGGCATCTTCGTCGGCGACGATCTTGAAACGTATCTGAGCGCCGCCCGCCAGAGCCGCGAGCAGAATGTGACGGTCGTGGAAGAGCCAATCAAGAAGTGCGTCGCCGTAATGCAGGCCGACGAATTTCGCAGTACGTGGGTTGCGAACAAAGCCGTCTACCGCACTCGCCTCGCGATCGCCGACAAAGGCGAACTCCTCATCATCGCCGCCGGCCTCGACCGCTTCGGCGAGCAGGACGACGTCGACGCTCTCATCCGAAAATACGGCTATCGCGGCACGCCAGAGATCATGGCCGACTACCACAAGAACGCCGACATGCAGGATCTCGCCCACGGCACGGCCCATCTCATGCACGGCTCATCAGAAGGGCGGTTCACCATCCGCTACGCGCCCGGCCATCTCACCCGCGCCGAAATCGAGAGCGTTGGATTCCAATACGCCGACCTGCAGGAAACCCTGAAACGCTATTCGCCCGATCGCATGAAAGAAGGCTGGAACACCATGTCCGACGGCGAGCGCGTCTACTTCATCCAGACCCCATCGGCCGGCCTATGGACCATGCCCGGCCGGCTCGACGACTAACGCCTTTACCACTGCGCTTCTTCAAACGGATTGCTCGCCGCCCGGCTCTTTGGCTTGGGCAGCATGCCGATCATCGTCTTGACCAGCGTCGCATCGCCCGGCCCGCCGATGCGCACATTCAACGCCGAACCCTTCAGCAGCGACACCTGCGACGCGTGCAACTCCTGCTTCGAAGTCGCCATCTTCTTGAAGGTCGCTACCGCATACACCTGCGGCGACAGCGCCTGCATGTATAGCGCCGGCAAATGAAACGCCATCGCGTTTCCGCCTTCGTCCACTTCGACCAGCGTATTGCGAGACGGCGCGGCCAGCACCACAGCCGGATGCTTCCCGGCCTCTTCCAGCAGCGCATCAATATCCGAAAACGGCACCGCAGGCCGGGCCGCATCGTGCACGATGACGTGCGTGCATTCGGGCGCAAGTTTCTGAACACCGGCGGCGATCTGATCCGCCCAGCGCGGCCCGCCCGAGATTACCTTCACGCCCGAGAACCCCAGGTGCGCTCCAAATTTCTTCCGGCCGTCCTCCTCCATGTCTGGGAGAAAGCAGAGCTGAATCTGCTTGATGTTCTCACGATTGAGAAACAACTCGACACTGCGCAAAAGCGCCTCGCGCCCGTCGATCTTCACATACGCCCCGCCAGCCTCGGCGGCCTGTCCGGGTGGGGCGGCGGTCAAAAGCAAAACGCTGAATGTTGGCTCGGCCATGTTGAACTCCCAAATCCTGTAAAGACAACTCGCATCTTCGAGCAGTGACCCGGCAGGGTCAAGGTGAAGTTTGCCGCCAACCCACCTATCGTGTGAAGAGGACTTCTTCCCCATGTCGAACGCTGCATTCGAAGTGAATTTCGACGCAATTGTCGGACCTACGCACAACTACGCGGGCCTGGCCTGGGGAAACCTCGCATCGAAAAAATTCGCCCAGTCGATTTCGCATCCAAGACAGGCCGCCCTCGAAGGCCTGGCGAAGATGAAGATGCTCGCCGATCTGGGCGTGAAGCAGGCGGTGCTGCCGCCACAGCATCGGCCCGACACGATGACGTTGCGCCGTCTCGGCTTCTCGGGAAGCGACGTCGAAGTTCTTCAGCAGGCACGTTGCGACAATCCCGTCCTGCTCGCCGCGTGCTCCAGTGCATCGTCCATGTGGGCCGCCAACGCCGCGACCATTTCGCCAAGCGCCGACACCGCCGACGGCCGGGTTCACATCACCGCCGCGAATCTCGTCAGCCAGTTGCACCGCTCGATCGAAGCGTCACAGACCGCCAGAACGCTACAAGCGGTCTTCCCCGACAAGAACTTCTTCGCGCATCACCCACCCCTCCACTCCGGCATTCACTTCTGCGATGAAGGCGCGGCCAATCACATGCGACTCTGTGCCAAACACGGCGCTGGCGCTTTGGAGATATTCGTCTACGGCCGCGAGGCGCTCGATGAACAACGATCACCCCTCCGCTTCCCCGCCCGGCAAACCCGCGAAGCCTCGGCCGCCATCATCCGGCTGCACGCATTGGACGCCGCCTCATTCGTTCGCCAGTGTCCGCAAGCCATCAATGCCGGCGTCTTCCACAACGACGTGGTCGCCGTCGCCAACGAAAATGTACTGCTCTGCCACGAGAGCGCCTTCGCCGATCAGAAAAAGATGCTGGAGGAAACGCGGGCATCGTTCTCGCGCATCACCGATGCAAAGCTTCATGTTATCGAAGTCACGCAGCAGCAAGTTCCGCTCGATGAGGCCGTGCAGTCTTACCTCTTCAATAGCCCGATC
>JBBRHH010000312.1:0-7234 GCA_038222915.1 Tepidisphaerales bacterium | reverse complement strand
CGACGTGTTCGACTACATCGAGCGCTTCTACAATCCGAAGCGAAGGCACTCGACGATCGGATATCTGAGCCCTATCGAGTTCGAACGGAAAGCCGGATTAGCTTAAGCCGGTGTCAACAGAACCGGGTGCAGCTCAAGCTTATTCGCTGAATTGATCGGTGGTGCCAGCATTTCGGTTGGCGAAAACAACGCCGAATTTCGTTTTGAAAACATCGATAGCCGATCGATTCTCAATTGGTACCGTCTTAGCCGCGGCAAATGGGCCGGCAATGTGATGGCGGTCGACGTGGAAGCCATGGTTTCGGCAATGCCTACTGTGCCGCCTATTTTGCCGATCCCCGAAATAGTTACTCCAAAGAGGGGCCGGCGGCTCCGTCTAGCGAAAGTCACGGCGCATCGGTTCGCCGGCGTGCACGCCTACGGCACCGTGGAGACACCACCGCCGGACTTTGTATTCGAACCCCATGAATCGATCACCTTATTCGAAGGTTGGAACGGAGCGGGCAAGACCTCCCTTCTCAACACAATCATCTGGTGTCTCACAGGAGAGCTACTTAGACCACAGCGCCAGCCTGAAACCGGTCAGCAGGATTTTAACGGGCTATTTGTTCGCTCCTCGATCGGCCTCAATGACGAAATCACGAGCCATGCACTGACACCTCTTACGCCTCTTCCCGATCCTGCCTTCTACATCCCGCCAGTGAATAAACCGGTGCCGGCGGACAGTTGGGTGGAACTGTCTTTCGTTGATCAAGACGGGAATGCTACCACCAGTTCGGCGCAGTCAGCTACGCACCGCAAGGGGGAAAATCTCCGAAACGAGATCTGGCTTTGAAACCTTAGGTGTTGATCCGATAGCGCTGAGAATCGGAACGATCATGCCAGCCCTGCTCCAATTCCTACGAGTGGGTGCAGCTTCTGATCTCGGCCTAGCAGCGGCTAAATTGACCGGACTCGCCGATATTTCCAGCTTGGCAAAGCACTCTGCCAAAGCCAGTGAAAAGCTACTTGGTGAGTTCAAGAGAGATCGCGAGCAGGAGATCGAAGAGGCAGATAAGAGATTCCTCGAAGCCAGAGGTGATCTTCAAAAGCAAATCGACGAATATCCTGTTATGGCCCCGTCGGACCCGTTGCCGAGTCCGTCCGCAGATCAGAATCTCGAGCAGAAGCTTGTGCAACTTGAGGAACACTTCAATGCACTCAAAGCGGACGGCTTAGCTGCGGCTCAAACTATCTTGGGCCATCGATTTAATCCTGCAGAAAAGGAAGCACGCAACGATCTCGAAGCCAGCATCGGACCAGCGCAAGGTCAACTGAAGTCAATGGCACAGCTATCAAGCGTTCGACGCGCACGAGACCTCGCCGACGTTAGCGAGGCCGATTGGAAGATCGTCGACGAGCTGATTGTGCAAATACGCGCCGAGGCTGCAGCACTGGCGGAATTATCTGAAACACCCGACCTCGCGAGCCGTAAGCAACTATACGCTCGAGTTGCAAGTTGGATGGGGGAATTTGAAGGCCATGATCCGTCATCATGCGCCATCTGCAGCCGTTCGCTCGATGGTGTTCTCGACCCGATAACACAAAGGCCAGTCTCTGAACATCTGGTGGAAGTGAGCGAAGCTGATCAACAACTCCTATCACTGACCCACCAGAATTGGGCAGACGGATGGGTAGGAAGGCTGGCTGCGAACTGTCCAACGAAGTTGCAGTCCGAACTTAGTCGCGACCTTCCCAACCAGCCGCTCGAACTCATCCGCTCCGCATTAGTGGATGACCTGTTTGAAACCGAGGCCTTCTCGGTGACGCTGGCACCTCTAAAAACAGGACTAAGTCAGGCTTGTGATCTGCATCTGGCAAATCTACCGGCATTCACTGAGCCTGCGGTCGAAACACTGCCAACAGCGCTGGATGCAGTGACGAAGCCGCTACAACTTTCCTTGAAACGCCTAGCCCGTGCAAATGCTTTCGCGAAGTGGCGCGTCGTCTACATTAACGATGTCGCTCAGGCAACAAAACTAATTTTACAAAACCCGAGAAGCGATGCTGGACCCATCACAGACCTTACACCCATCAGCCGAAAGCTCGAAGCGCTTGCCTCAATAGTAAAAGGTGTAGCACCGCTGAATGCTGCACTGGAATACTGCGTGCGCATGGCAAGTCAGCTTAAGGTGCGGCGCGCCAAAGAAGAACGAATCAAACTCTACGAAAGAGCTGCAGTCGCGCTTGAGAGCGTGATCGAGCTTGGATCGTTGGCAGAGACGCAGGTCGAAACTCTGCGCAAGCTTCTTCATACACGCGCTTTATACTGGCGTGATCGTTGCTATCACAATTCATTCCCAATGGCAGGGCACGGAGTACGTGATACGGCGATGGACGTAAAAGGTGTCCTGGAAATTAGAATCGGCTTCGAAAATGCTACCGCGCCCGCGCAGCATATTTCCAATGCTTCAGCCTTGCGCGCGAGTTTGATGGGATTTTTCTTGGCCTTCTGGGAATATGTCATTGCGGAGCGCGGAGGCATCTCTTTATTGATTTTCGATGATCCACAGGAATTGCTCGATCACGACAACAAGGAGAGGCTCGCACGGCTATTGCCGGAGTTGACTCAACTCGGCGGGCAATTAATCGTCGCGACTTATGACAAATACTTTGCGCGAGCGGCAGCAGCCGCAGGGCGGGAACACGCGACCATCGAGCATCGCAGCGTACATCCCGTAAATCCATCACGGAGCAGACTAGAGACTGCTCAAGCGGTCGAGGAGCTAGATTATAAGCGGAATGCTTACGAACAGGACAAAGATAACTCGGCGCGAGCTCAAGATTACGCCAACGAAGTACGCATTTTCCTTGAAGCGCGTCTAGCTGACTTGTTCGACGATCCAGCCTATCCCGCTTACGCTGCGCCTTCGAAAGCTCCGACGTTTGCTGACCATCTTGGGCGCCTGCGCGGCCTAGTAAACGATCCGCCAAACGCTCTTTTTAAAGGCGTAGCCGTCAAAGACTTCTGCGAATGCAAAATGCTTGTCTCGGGTTCAGAATGTATGAAGGTTTTAAACACTGCTCATCATAACAGAGGCTCATTGAGCGCTGGTGATGTCTACGCAGTGGCAAATGACCTGAACACTGTCCGCAAGATGGCGGAGAAAATGCATATTGAATTTCGTCACTGGCGATGGCACGAACCTTTGCAGAAGGCAGAAGCTCCGAGCAATATTATTCCCTTCAAATCGGTCGTTGCACCATCCTTTAAGGTTCTCATCTATCCTGACTTGGCCGCTTTCACTTCAGATTCTTCTCAAGAATCCACTCAAGATCAAGCATCCGAAATACTGGACGCTAAATGGTTCGCTGACAAATCTCTCTTTCTTGTTCGTAAAAACAATTTTGGATTTGCGGTGCCCGACGGCTGTATCGCCATCGCAGAAAGCAACTCTTATGATGGGAGAGACCACAACTTGGTCATAGCCCGTCAACGAAGCCATTTGCTCGCGCGACGCCTATTTCGTCCCCCACATAGTGACGAACTCGCTCTTGCTGCCGAAGCGCCTGACCCTCGCGAGTCCACCCCCACTTTATTTTTCAATGTTGGTGACATCGTTCAACACCGCGTCGTCGGGATGATGACCGAGCAACCAGCTCCCCCGCCCGGTCGAGGCGAGGCTACCGAACTTCCCGGCGCAGAAAGCCTTTTGCATATCAAAGCGGCATATAGGGTGAGAGAAGATAGTGCCATTCCGCTTGCGTTACCAAATCAGGTCGTCCTGGGCGGCGATCCTGTCTTAAAAGCGCAACTCGCCGGCTTAGAAGGAACTTTGATCGCGTTAGGTCTTGATAATGGAAGCAGCATTTTCAAAAGGATCGGGAAACGGGTACCGGATACGGGTGGACGATTGTGGCAGTTTGAAAGCGTCGGCGGCTTAGGCAACTCTATGATTGTTTCGCTCGTAGAACCTGATGAGAAGAGCGACGCGCCGCGATTCCTCAGCGCGCGTCGGATTGTTGGTGTCCTTTACACGGTTTGAATAGGCATACACGCGCGCAAACTTCCTGAGAGATTGACACTAGAAGTTACGCGGACATAAATAGATTACGAATGCGACGCTCCGTCGATTGGCAAATGTTACCAGATCGACACGCTTCTATTTTTTCAATTCCTGCTATACTCGCGAAGGTAGCATCTCCCTCCTGCCCCGCGAGCACCGCCATGAAAAACATCGTCATCCTTTGCGACGGCACCGGCAACGAGATCAGCGAGAACATTTCCAACGTTCTCAGTTTCTATCGCGGCCTGCGCAAGACCGACAAAACCGAGCCGCGGCAGATGGTGTTTTACAATCCCGGCGCCGGCACGCTGTCGGGGCCGGATCCGTGGCACAAGTTCAAGCAGGACTTTCCCGCGATCATGGGACTCGCCACCGGCTATCAACCGTTAACGCTTCATTAACCGGGGCCGTTCGAACGCAATCCATTTTCCGATTGATTATTGGATGCCAACCGAGTGCGTGGACCCGAATTCCTTGAACTGCTGGGTAGGCTGATCGGTGTCCCGGAGACAGCGCGATGTCTCGGCAAGATCTGCTCCCGGGAAGCATTGGACGAGAGGTTTCACGGGGAAATTACCAACGCAGAGGCGCTGGCATTCTATATCTACTCTACCGCCAACGGCTGGCACAGTTACATCAATGAACAGCTTTGGTCAGGGAATCCGAATCCGGACGTTGCGGGATTCGCGCAGGTCCTGAATTCCGGGCTCGGCAAGATGGTGCCGATCACCGGCAAGCAAGGGACCGTGTACCGGGGATACCGGACCAGCGATCTGGATGCCTTCGATGCCCAATATCTCCAGGACCAAATTATCAGATTTCCAGCATTCACGAGCGCATCGTTCGCCCAGGCAGGCGCCTTCGGCGGAAACGTCTTGTTTATCATTCGGGCGTTAAGTGCGAGGGCGATTTGGTGGGTGTCGCCGAATTATCACGAGGAGGAAGCGCTGCTTCCTACCGACTGCAGTTTCAAGGTTGTCGACAAGGAATTTCAGTTCGTTGGAAATGAACGCGTCCGGCTCGTAATCGTTCTACAAGAGACCGCCAGGAGGCCCTAGATGACCAATGAAAACCGCGAACATCCGGACAACGGCGACAAGGCCGACCGCCATCTGGAGGAAAGCATTTCCTCGGGGCGGATAACCCAGTCCGAGGCCGACGTGATCAGGCTGTTTTTCGCAAGCTCTTCGCCGGAGAACTGGCCGTCTTCCGACCTGCAGCGACGGATGCAAAGTTCGGGCGGCTAACGCCGCGAACGGTACGAGCAGCAATCCCCGCGCTCAGGCGTCGTCCCAGACTTTGTCCTCGGCGTTATCCCAGACCGGGGCAAGCGCGATGGCCTGCGCGTTCATCAGATCGCGCCACTCGCCGCGATCCTGCCGCTCGCGCAGGAACCTGACGAAATCGAGCACCTCGCGCGCGAGCGGCTCGGGCAGTGCTTTCACTTGCTCGTAAATTATGTCGGCGATGCTCATCTCGTTCTCCACTTCGGATAACTGAGTGTCATATCTGATGGTTCAAGGGCAGGCGTGCCGCTGCCGGCGACAAATCCGCCAAATCACGCTATACTCGCCGAGGTAGCATCGGGAGCCCGCCATGAAAAACATCATCATCCTTTGCGACGGCACCGGCAACGAGATCTCTGAGAACATTTCCAATGTGCTCAAGTTCTATCGCTGCCTGCGCAAGACCGACCGGACCGAGCCGCGGCAGATGGTGTTTTACGATCCCGGCGTCGGCACGCTGTCGCGGCCGGATCCGTGGCACAAGCTGAAGCAGGACTTTTCCGCGATCATGGGGCTCGCCACCGGCTATGGCCTCGATGACAAGGTGCTGCAGTCCTACCTGTTCCTGGTCCGCAATTTTGAGCCCGGCGACCGGATCTACCTGTTCGGCTTTTCCCGTGGCGCCTACACCGTGCGGGTGCTGGCGGGGCTGATCCATAAAGTGGGGTTGATCTCGCCGGAGCAGGCCAATCTGGCCGGCTCGGGCCTCACCGCCTACAAGCAGTTTTCCTCGGACGGCCAGCATGGGCTCGGCTTCGACCTGAAGCAGGTCACCGATGCCGGCGACGCCGAGGGGCCGCTGGCGGCCTCGAAGGACGACCAGGCGGCGCAGTTCGCGCGCATCACCTCGACGCGGTGGCCGCTGGTTCGCTTCGTCGGGGTCTGGGACACCGTCGCCAGCGTGATCGTGCCGCGGCCCGACCGGCTGTACTGGCCGAGCCTGGAAGAGCTGGCCTACACCTTGCAGAATCCGAGCGTGGAGACGTTCCGGCAGGCGATCTCGATCGACGAGCGGCGCGCCATGTTCCGGCTGAAAAAATGGGATGACCCGCAAACCTTCACGCTCAACCGCTTCAACGACGCCCATGCCAAACCGCAGGACATCAAGCAGGTCTGGTTCGCCGGCGTGCATTCCGATGTCGGCGGCGGCTATCCGGAAAAGGAATCGGGGCTGTCGAAATATCCGCTGCTGTGGATGATCGAGCAGGCGATCGAAGCCGGCCTCAACGTCAACCCGCGTACCGTCAACCAGCTGGCCTGGGGCGTGCAGCGCAAGGGCAGCCCGTTCTCCTACGTTGCGCCCGATCCGGAAGCCAAGCTGCACACCTCGCTGCACGGCGCGTGGTGGATTCTCGAATTCTTCCCCAAGAACGCCAAATACAAGGAGTGGCCGGCGCGACAGACCTATTTCGGCCGCTACATCCCCGACGCCGAACCGCGGCCGATTCCGGAAGGCGCCTTCATCCATGAATCCGTGACCAAAAGGATGGACGCGTTCAAGACCTATCGGCCGATCAACCTGCCGACGCGGTTCGAAACCGTGCCGATGCCGGTGCCGCCGGGGGCGACGGGTGGGGAGGATGCGGACGACGAGGCGTGAGCTCACTCCCTTCTCCCCTTGTGGGAGAAGGTGCCCTCGCGGAGCGAGGGCGGATGAGGGGTCTCTCTCGGCATTCAAGACATGCTTTGGCGGAGACAGACCCCTCACCCGTCTCGCCGTCGCTTCGCGCCGTCGATCCACCCTCTCCCACAAGGGGAGAGGTGAGCCTCCTCCGAATTAGTGGACACCTGTAGTAGGCTCGCGGAGCCAAGAGGTGTCGAATGCAACGAAATGAACGTCGGTCGTTCACGGACGATTATAAGCGGCAAGCGGTCGATCTGGTGGCTTCGAGCGGCCGGTCG
>JBBRHH010000311.1:0-7245 GCA_038222915.1 Tepidisphaerales bacterium | reverse complement strand
GTGGGTTTTTCTTTTGCGACGGCGGCGGGGATGCCGCCAAAACGGGATTCGGCGGTTGCGCCGCCGACGCCTAGATTGATGTCGGTGATGTTGGCGTCGGGGTAGAGGGTTTTGAGGACGCGCATGACGTAGGTTTCGTAGAGGTTCTGGGCGGTGATGGAATCGCCGACCCACATGATTTTGTCGTTGGGCTGGAGGTAGGACTGCTGGGCTCGCAGGGGGGCCGCGACCAGGAGGGCGAGGAGGAGGGTTGGGACGGGGGTTTTCATGTGGGGGATATTTGAATGGGGGCGGGGCGCGGGTGCAATGCGAGGTGACGCGTGAGGAAAGACAGCGCGGTGGGAGAGGGAATGACCAAGGCCCAATGGCCAACAAAGCACCAAATCCCAATGACCAGGATTGGTGTTGAACATGCGCGCAAAATTGTGTTTGGGGTGGTCGGACTTTTGGGTGACGGGGTTAAGTTTTTGCTTGGACTATGTTTGTATTTTTTGGGGTGATTTTTTCCTTTCAAAAAACCGACCCCAAAGCGACATAAAACCGACCCTGAAGCGTCCCTCAAACGGCACTGAACCGACATGGAATCGACCGTTCTTGACCCTGAACCGACGCACTTTCGACCGAGTGCTGAGGACTGAGTGATGGGTGCTGATTGGCGCAAAAAATGCGCGCAATTGGGTTGGATGTCGGTTTGTTGGGCTTGGTTTTTCGCAAGTGCTTGTTTGGCAATTGATTGTGATGCGGCGGGGGTGGCGGATGGTCGTTTCAAACCGACCACTAACCGACCACCAACCGACCTGTGACCGACCACTAACCGACCAGCAAACGACCTGTGACCGACTAGCAATCGACCACTAACCGACCACCTTTCGACCAGGGTGAAAGAGAGGCATGCAGGGGACGCGGGGGATATAGATTTTTGAGAGGAGAGCGCGGATTGGGGGTGCGATTTTGGATGCTGGTGGGTGCGCGGATTTTGGTTGGGCATGCTGGACCCCTTCCTGAAGTTTTGGCGGCAGTTTTGTGCCGGCGGCGGGAGCGGCCGGTTTGGGTCGCTTCTGCTGGTGGGATTGTACGCCGCGTGTTAGGTATATGTCAATGGGAATCTTGGAATTTGTTCGGGGAGGTTGACGGCGGATTTCGCGGATGGCCGCAGATGGTTTGGCGGGGTGATCTCACGCAACGGCGCTACGACGCGATGTTGGTTCGTGGCGTGGAACTGTTTGCGCCGATTGAACGCTCGAGAGTTTGGGCGAGGGTGTTGTCGGCGGATTTGTTGAGGGAAGATCATGACGGTCGTGGCGATGCGGGTGGAGCGGGGTAGAGGGAATCGCGGGGGTTCAAGGATGTGGTAAAAATGCGGGAACTGATTGTTCGAAATCTGACGAAAACCAGCGTAAACAGTGAAATCTGTACTTAGCCCCTTACTCAGCCCTAGCCCCTTACTCAGCCCCCATTTCTATTGCGAAAGGACATGGCAGGTTGATTCGAGGTTTTGTGCACAGTTGGGTTAAATTGGGCAAAGCTCTAGCAGCGTGGGTTGCGGGCCTGGCTTCATTTATCAAAAGAGCAACTGCCGAATCCGCCGCCGGGGGGCTTTGGAGACTGAGGACGGCTGACTTCCATGACGAGCCGCTCGACACCGGCCACGCCTTCGCGCGTGAAGGTTCGCGCAAGCACTTTGTATCGGTCGTCGAATCCTTCGCCTGATTCATCGATCCAGGTTGTTTTGGCGATTTTGCCTCGATTGTGTTCGATGAGGGTGGCCAGCACCTGGCGTTGATAATCTTCGTCTTTGGTTTGCCGTTGCAGCTTGTATTGCGACTTGCGCGGGACGACCAGCAGCTGTGCATAGGGGTCGCCGGGACGGAAGATGTGGCGCTGTCCGACTTCGGGGCGTCGAAAGGCCGCGAAGGAGCGCTTCGGCCACCAGGCTGATTGGAGGTGTCCGGTGATGTGCGGTGCGATGGTGTTGGTGAGATCGGTGAAGAATCGCGGGTGGGGCTCGATGCGCAGGACGTAGTCGTCGGGGACGCGGATGTGAATGAAGGAGTAGAACGTGTAGTGGTTGGGCTTTTGCGCCTGGAAGGGAGGCCAGACGATTCCTGGGATCGTGGGGGCGGGCCAATTTCCTACGAAGCGGATTTCGCCAGGGCGGTCGACGATTACAGTGCATTCGGTGTCGTAGGGATAAATCAGTTCAAGGCCATAGAGAGCACCGTCCATGAAGGGCATGCAGTGCCATGGTTGCGGTTTGGAGCCGTCTTTGCGTTCGTGGGCTTCGCCGCTCCAGCCGGGGACGACGGGCTTGATTGGCCGTGGAGCGAATCGCTCGTCTTCGACCGCGTATTTAAGGATAATTTCGCTGGCTGGGTCGGTCATTCGGATGGAATCTTATCGTGGACGGATGGCGGGAGGAAATTGTGCCGGTATTTGACGATGCGGACTTGGCCTTCGTAGTCGAGCCGCTGAAGCGCATATTGCATTATTGTCCGGACGGAAGTTTGTTTCTTTCCGCCGGTGCCTGCGCCGATGAGGGGGAAGGCGATGGACTTGTAGCTCTTTGACGCAGCGCGTTGGATGGCGTTTTGGACTGAGAGGCGGATGGATTTCTCGGAGGAGCGCCAGAGCATGTTGATTCGGGCGACGTGGATGAGCGCGGGGGACGTGTTCTCTGATCTTTATCATTACAATTTTTCCTGAAACTCGGTGGTCAGGGCGTGAACGCTACGGGCTCACCGGATGGGAAGTGCTCGCGCTGAATGTGAAGTGCGCACTGGCGGTGGTTGAATAGGTGGCGGAAACCCGCCGGGTGTCGCTGCTAATCGAACACGTCACGTTTGCCGTGATGTGGACGGTGTGTGGCCGCGCTCCGAGTTTCTGCAGCGCATTCGGCGACAACGTAATTAGTTCTGTGGTCGTGCCACTTCCGTGCGCCCAGCACTGGGTTGTGCAATCGGATGTCCGCGCGGCCCCTGCCTGGCGAATGAGTGTGCCCGTGGCAGTAGCCTACCACAATTTATTGGAGCGATTTGCAGGATCACTGGAGGACACGAAGCTCAATGGGACATCGCAGCGGCGTCTGCGTAGGAACGCGCGCGATCGCTTCCAAAGGCCGTCGAGGTCAATAGTTCGCAGCTACGGCAGCACCATGCCCGGCACCGCCTCCCCGCTCCGAAAACACTCGCATCAATTTCATGCCCTCCCGTCGAGCCAACGCCCTGGTGCCGCTTCACCCCAGGCGGCCCGCGGCGAACGGCAAAGACCCGCGCGACTTTTGCCACGTGCTGCGACCTACCTGCCCGCCGCCTGCCCCGTATAATGGTCCTCTTATGAACGCCCTAAGCATCGGCAAATTCGCCGTCCACAACCGCCTCTTTGTCGGCACCGGCAAATACGCCACCTACGACCTCATGCGCGACGCCCTCGACGCAAGTGGTTGCCAGGTCGTCACTGTCGCTGTGCGCCGCGAGCGTCTGATCGACAAGGATGGCCGCAGCCTGCTCGATTATCTCGACCTTGAAAAGTACGTCATTCTTCCTAATACCGCTGGGTGCTTTACGTCCGACGATGCGATTCGCGTTTCGCTGCTTGGCCGGGAGCTTCTTGAGAAGCAGGGGAACAAAGGGGCCGGTTGGGTCAAGCTTGAAGTGCTTGGCGATAAGAAGACCCTGCTTCCGGATCCCGTCGGCACACTTGAAGCGACCAAAGAACTTGTGAAGGAAGGCTTCACCGTGCTTTGCTACACGAGCGACGACCCGATTGCCGCCCGTCGGCTGAAAGAAGCGGGCGCGGCGAGTGTTATGCCGGCCGGGAGCCCGATCGGGTCCGGCCAAGGCGTGCTGAATCCGCTTAACATCTCCCTGTGCCTTGAAACGTTGAAGGAGGGGGATCCGACGTATCCCGTGATCGTGGATGCCGGCGTTGGCACGGCCAGCGACGTTGCCATCGCGATGGAGCTTGGCGCGGACGGGGTGCTGCTGAACACCGGGATCGCCCATGCAAAAGATCCTGTGAAGATGGCGAGCGCGATGCGTCACGCACTTGAGGCGGGCCTGCTTGCCCACCAGGCCGGACGCATTCCGAAGAAGCGATACGCGACCGCGAGCAGCCCCTTCGCGGGAGTCATCAGCTACATACCAGGCGAATAAAGCAATGCTCACTAAACGGATCATCCCCTGTCTCGACGTGGACCGCGGCCGCGTGGTTAAGGGCGTTAAATTTTTCGATCATGTGGACGCAGGCGACCCTGTCGAGCAGGCCCGGCGCTATCAGGATGAAGGCGCGGACGAGCTGGTCTTTTATGACATCACCGCGAGCCACGAAGGCCGGGAGATCATGGCCGAGCTGGTAACGCGTGTGATGGAAAACGTCTTTATGCCGTTCACCGTTGGTGGCGGGATTCGCACTCTCGACGATGCCACGCGACTGATTCAGGCCGGGGCGGAAAAGGTGAGCATCAACTCGGCCGCGGTGCGCAATCCCGAGCTGCTCCTCGATATTGCCAGAAAGTTCGGCCGATGCGCCACGGTGCTGGGCCTCGACGCGAACCGGGTTAGCGAGGACGGGCGCGAGCGCTGGCAGGTCTTCGTGAATGGCGGCCGGGTCAATACCGGGATTGACGTTATCGAATGGTCAAAACGCGCCGAATCGCTGGGCGCGGGTGAGATTGTGCTGAACGTGATGAACGCCGACGGAACGACAGCCGGCTACGACCTTGAGATGACCGCGGCGGTCAGCGACGCGGTTAAGGTACCGGTGGTCGCAAGCGGGGGGGCGGGCTCGCCGCAGCACATGCTTGAAGTGCTTCAGGAAGGGCACGCCGACGCCGCGTTGGCGGCCAGCATTTTCCATTTCGGAAAATACACCATCCATGAGACGAAAAAGTTCCTTGCGGACCATGGCGTGCCGGTGCGGCTGGTGTGAAACAGCACAAACTTGCGTAGATGTAAGGAGTGGGGTGCAAGTATTTGAAGGACTTTGAAATTTTTTGACCAAAATTGTTCTTTGGGGGTTGATGGGGTTGAATGTTTGCCTTAATTAGATATCCCACAACGGAGGCAACCTGATCAGGTAGTTTCCAGAGTGAGTCCATCCTGGACCGATCGGCTGGGGTCCTTCCCGAGGCTCCCGGCCAAGAAGACGCAGAGGATATTTGTCACGCCACGTCCTCATGCGTCGGGCCCAAACCGGCCCGCCGAAAGGCTGATCCAGGAAATCGGCGGAAACCTCCGTCGTCGTGGACACCCATGTGTTTGGGCCAAATGAAGTTGCGCGATCCCGAGTCGCCTGTTTCAAGTGCCCGTAAATTTTGGTTTTGCTGTCGTTGACGGCATCCGGTGACGCACGCAAGCGTCCGAGTCTGAGCCTTCTCCCGAGGCTTGTCACCTGATCCTCACGGCACAGGGTCGGTCCCTGGATCAAGTCTGATTCAGGGAGATTTCCGGCACTTCGTTGCGGCCCATGGGGGTTGCAAAAAAACAAGTATTAACCCTATCCGCGACGCATGCGGGTTTTGGAGTAGTTAGATGACATTAGATAAAAAGATTTTCGGAGCATTCGCAGTCCTGCTCGGCATGAGTGTTCTGGCTCCTTCAGCGAAGGCTGACGGCTGGGTGAACGGTTTCTGGGTCTACCCCTATCAGACCTACATTCACAACACGGTCGGCGGCAGGCCGTTCTCGGTTCCGCAGGCCCAGGGCGGCCTGGCCATGCATGATCTGTCTATCACCAACACCCCCGTCAACAACAAGGGCATCGGCATCGGCGCCACGCAAATCGGCGGCGGGAACTATCTGGCTTGGAAATGGGTCGCGATCTGGCACTGCGAGATCAGCGGCATCTGGCGTACGCCGGGCTGGCACACCGATTTCATCCAGATCGTTGGCGGCGGCAACACGCAGGGTTATCCCACCGATGTCATCGTTCAGGACATCGACATGCACGACGGCGAAGGCATCCCCCTCATGATGGAAGACGGCTACTTCGGCAACATCCTTCTCAAGGACCTCCGCGTGCGCAACACCACCGTCTCCCTGCAGGTGACGGCCATCCACACCGGCCACATCAACTCCATCGTCGTTGACCACTGCCCCAACATGAGCATCGCCATCATGGGCCGCCCCGGCTCGATCGGCAATGTGTATGTGAAGAACTCCCCGGGCATCCGCATCGGCGACACCCCCAACGTTGCCGGCCGCAGCGGCGCTCACGTGATCTTCCTCAACTGAACTTCGAGGCGTGAGAATTCATAATGCTTGAGCCGGCGGGACCGCACGATGCGTGTCCCGCCGGCCTCTTTTTTATCGCGAGGTATCCGAGGGCAGGTAGGTTTGTGCGAGAGCCGTGAAGGTGGCTATCTGATCAGACTGCCACTGCTCATCGAGATGTAGCTCGCCGGCCATCAGACTCGCCACCTGGGCCGCCATCCGCTGGGCGGCCTTTGCATCCAGAAACAAGGCCCGCGTGCGGCGGGAGAGCACATCGTCGACCGTTCGCGCCATCTCGTGGCGCACCGCCCAAATCACCTGGGCGGCGACAATCGGAAGCGCGGCGTCGAGGAGCTGTCCCCATTGCGGATGTTCATCGATCGACTGGCGGATTTCGGCTGCGTTCGAACCATAATAGGCCAGATCATCCGATGCGGCGGAAGGTGTCTGGGATCCGTGAATCTTCAGTGATCGGGTTACGCATGGGCGCTCGTCGAGGCGCGCGATTGTGGCCGCGTGGTCGACACAGTCCTCGGCCATTTTCCGATAGGTGGTCCACTTGCCGCCTGCGATCGTAATCAGACCTGAGTTGGCCACCAGGATGGTGTGTTCGCGCGAGAGCGCGGCGGTGGTAGTTGCGCCGGCCTTGATGAGCGGGCGAATGCCGGTGAAGACGCTGAGGATGTCGGAGCGGGCGGGTTGGCGGGTGAGGTATTTCGAGGCGGTCTCCAGGATGAAATCTATCTCGTGCTCGGTGGCGCGGGGTTCGAGGGAGACGGCGTCGATGGGGGTATCGGTCGTGCCGACAAGCGCGTGGCGGTGCCAAGGGATGGCAAACAGGACGCGGCCGTCGCTGGTGCGGGGAACCATGATGGCGGCGTCGCCGGGGAGAAAGGCCCGGTCGAGAACGACGTGAACGCCCTGGCTTGGGGAGATAATCGGGGTCGCTTCGGAGTCGTCCATTTTTCGAACAGCATCGCAGAATGCGCCGGTGGCGTTGATGACGCAGCGGGCGTGAAGCGAATGTTGGAGACCC
>JBBRHH010000310.1:0-7248 GCA_038222915.1 Tepidisphaerales bacterium | reverse complement strand
GTTCCTGGCGCCGATGATCTCGTCGTTTGCGGTCAAATTTGGCCCGCCAGAATTCTTCTCGGTGTATCTGCTCACCTTTTGCTCTTTTGTCGGCCTCGGCCGCGAGGCCAAGCACAAGACGGTCATTTCGATGTCGCTCGGCCTGCTGCTGGCTGGAATCGGCATGGACACCGTGTCCGGCCAGTTGCGCATGACCTTCGGCTCCAGCGAGTTGTTGCGCGGCGTCAATTTCCTGGTCGCCGTCATCGGTCTGTTCGGCATCAGCGAAATCCTGCTGACGATGGAAGAGCGTTTGGCGTTGCGCGGCCACGCCGCCGGCATTTCCTTGCGCGTGGTGCTGGCGGTCTGGAAAGACCTGCCGAAATACTGGGTAACGCTGCTGCGTGCGTCCTTCATCGGCTGCTGGCTCGGCATCACGCCGGGCGGCGCCATCGCGGCGTCGTTCATGGGCTACAACCTCGCCAAGCGCTTCTCCAAGGATCCCGACAGTTTCGGCAAGGGCCGCATCGAGGGGGTGTTCGCGCCGGAAACCGCGGCGCATGCCTCCGGCACCGCGGCGCTGCTACCGATGCTGGCGCTCGGCATTCCCGGCTCCGGTACCGCGGCGATCTTGCTGGGCGGCCTTATGGTGTGGGGCCTCAATCCCGGTCCGCTGCTGTTCGTTGAGCACAAGGATTTCGTCTGGGGCCTGATTGCCTCGATGTATCTCGGCAATGTCGTCGGCCTGGTGCTGGTGCTGACCACGGTGCCGATCTTTGCTTCCATCCTGCGGGTGCCGTTCGCCGCCGTCGCACCGATGATCGTGGTGTCCTGCGCGATTGGCGCCTACGCGATCCAGAATGCGATGTTCGATATCTGGCTGATGCTCGGCTTCGGCGTTGTCGGTTACGTCTTCAAGAAGATCGGCATTCCCCTGGCCCCGTTCACGCTGGCGCTGGTGCTCGGTAATCGCGCAGAGGATGCGTTCCGCTTATCGATGATCGGCTCGGGCGGCGATGTTAAGGTGTTCTGGTCGAACGGCCTCGTCGGGTCGATCACGACGCTCGCTATTGTGCTATTGTTCTGGCCCGTCATCGACATGGTGAGGGCCCATTTGACGAAAAGGTAGCGAATGGCATCTAGCGTCGCGACGCCTACTTTACACTACCTGCTGCCGCCGAAGTTCTGCGATCTCAGACTTTTCGAAGCCGAACTCGGTCAGCACTTCCTCGGTCTGCTCGCCGAATTCCGGCGGCCGAGCGGCCATCGAACTCGGCGTCCGCGACAACGTGACCGGTTGGCCGACCAACTGGAGGTGGCGTTTATCATCGTTGGGCACGTCCTGTGCGATGCCAAGATGCTTGACCTGAGCATCGTCGAACATCTGGTCAATCGAATAGATCGGACCGCAGGGTACCCCGGCCGCGTTAAGCTCGTTGACCCAAGTTTCCGTCGACTTCTTCTGCGTCAGCTTATCGATGAAGGCGTTGAGCGCGTCGCGGTTTTTGGAACGTGCGGGCGCCGTTTCATAATCGGGATTGGTGACGAGTTCCGGAGCGCCTATTGCTTGCGCGCAGCGCTCCCAGATCCGCCCGCCGGTCGTAGCGATGTTGATATAGCCGTCTGATGTCTTGAACACGCCGGTCGGAATACTGGTCGGGTGGTTATTGCCGGCCTGTTTGGCGACTTCCTTCTCCATGAGCCAGCGGGACGCCTGGAAGTCCAGCATGAAAATCTGCGCCTGCAGCAGCGAAGTTTGCACCCACTGCCCCTGATTGGAAACGTCGCGCTCCAGCAGCGCGGTCAGGATGCCGATAGCGCAGAAGAGACCAGCGGTCAGGTCGGCAACGGGAATACCGACCCGCATCGGTCCTTGGCCCGGTGCGCCTGTGACCGACATGAGCCCGCCCATGCCCTGCGCAATCTGGTCGAAGCCCGGTCGTTTATGATAGGGGCCGTCTTGTCCAAATCCGGAGATGCTGCCGTAAACGATGCGCGGATTGATTTGACGAACGCTCTCATAGTCGATGCCGAGCTTGAACTTAACGTCAGGGCGGAAGTTTTCGACAATCACGTCTGCCTGTTGGGCGAGACGCTTAAATACTGCGAGGCCGTTAGGATCCTTGAGGTTGAGCGACATTGCCCGCTTGTTGCGGTGCAAGTTCTGAAAGTCTGAACCTTGACGTGGACCGCCCGGCTGTTCGCCGGCCGCGTCTTCAAGCAGTGCATCAATCTTGATGACGTTGGCGCCCCAGTCGGCAAGTTGACGGACGCAGGTCGGACCTGAGCGAACCCGCGTCAGATCCAATACAGTGAACCTAGCAAGCGCTAGCGAAGCACGCGGCTGTGTCATCAGATGTTCCACGAGAGCGATTGTACCCGATTGGCAAATCTCGTTTCTTTTGTCAATGTGTTCATTGGCTGCTGCTTATGGAATTGAGGAAGTCGTTCGCCGCTTCGCCGGCTGTTCCCGGAAAACTGAAATAGGCCCATGGAAACAATCGTGTCCAGCCCGTCTCGCTAACATCGAATTATTATTCGCGATGGTCGAAGTTGCGTAAATGTTGATCGCGCAACCGCGCCAGAGCGTAAGCAGGTTGAGCTGCTTTGGTCCTTAGGTAGCAACATTACCGAGGTTACGCCTATGTCCGTCGCTTCGTTGTTCGATCGCTGGTTCTATCTGGCGATCGTCACTGAGGTCTTCATGATCGCGGCTCTAGTTGTGCGCGTTCTGTTTCCGCCAGCGGCACCGGAAGTATGCTTTGTTGGAGATAGCTACGGGGATACTTGGCGGGCGCTTCAAAATGACACGCACGGTCCGCCAGGCTATCAAAATCAGGCAAAGTTACCCGATGCCAATTGTGACAGCGGGTTTCGCTGGAAAAATATTCAGAAAAAGCCTTGAGTGGCCTACTCGTTTGCAAGTCAAATTAGAAAAAAATCTGTCTCCCGCCAGCGCATCACTGATGCGTGAAACAGTGAACAGACTGTTGTATTCGTTCAGACCTGCTCGCGCTTAGCAACACGGGTGAAGTGTTTACAAGATTGTAGAGTGAATAGCTATCGGTGTCGATTTCACGGTGCAGATTGCTGAGGGATTTCTGAACAGCTGTCAGATCATCGTTCGAATAAGCCACCTTATCGACCAGAATTCCCTGATATCCGACACACGCAACTTGATCTAGAGTTCGGGCGACGTTGTCACCTGATCGTAAAGCGACTTGGCTCGCGGCGAGATAGTCTCCGAGCAAATCATCGTCCGTGAGACCATACGAAAATCGCAATGGCGAGTTATTCTCAATTGCCAAATAAGGAAAAAATCCCGAATAATCCTGTCTTTTACCTAATGGTCCAGACTCCGGAAATTTTTGAAACGGGAGTTGGAAGACTGTTTTTATCTGCCGGCTCTTCATTGCTGAAATGATTGGCTCTAAGGTTCGCTTTACTTCTTCATAACAGTTGCATGGATGGTCATAGGCGCAAACACTGGGACAGTGACCCCTCGAAAGGAAATTAACACGCTCCCAGAGTTCTATTGAACCGAGGCCAATTAAAATGGCAAAGCAAATTGCCTTCAGCCATCCCCTTGGCAGTTTTGTGAAGAAGATCGCAAAAGATAATAATCCCCAGAAAGACAGAAAGATCGAAAATCTGTTTTGCGCTCGGATGAAGGGGAAAATCAGATTGATCAACAGCCCAGCTCCGAACGGGAGGCATACGACGACTAAAACCAAAGCGCAGACCGCAAAGAAGGGCAGAGAGCTATCGTCAATAGCCCCCGTTGGCTTTGAAGGCACGGGGCTAACTCGGCGCATCAATGATAGGAGCGCGATAAGCAACCCGACGCTCGCGAGATATCCGATGTACTCGTAACCTTCACCCAAGGGTCGGACTTGCGTGTAATACAGAGTTAGGAGCTTTTTGGTGGCCGAGATCGTCGGAATAAACGCATCGACAAATCGCAATGCTAGTGCAGGTTGCTCTTCCGCTGAACGCACAGGAAGATGCATCCCATTTGCCCAAACGATCCAATATAGAGCGCCATTAACGAGTCCCAATGGAACTATGATCGAGGCGACTGCAGTCAGTTTACGGCAGTTTACAATCGTTTTCTCCGCCATCATCGCAATGGCGAGCGCCAGTATGGTCACGCTCAATGTTGCGACCGCGTAATAGACGTGGCTTAATGCAACGGCAAGTCCACAGATCACAATCGTCGCATACGAGATCTTTACCCGACCCAAAATACCGCCGACCAAAAGTGCGCCCAATGGCACCGCCAAATACATCGCAAAGAATAAATGCACTGTGCTCCGAACGAAGAAAAAAAAGCTTGCTCCAAAAACGAAGGAGCAGATCAACGATACCATTCGAGAGCAGGCAAAGGATCTCAAACACCAGTACGAGCAGGCCGTGTTTAAGAATAGCGCGAGATGGATCATCAAAAGATACAAACGAACGGCATCTCTCACGAAGATGGAGCAAAGTTTAGCCAGTAGGAGGGAAAGAAGATCTGCGAATGGAAATTGTGGCGCGTACATTCCTACGGGCCATCCCATTTGAGCCGATCCGAAGATCGAGCCTTGGATGACGGTTTTGAACTGGGCTGCCGTAACGAGGCTGTCTCCGGTTATGGAAAACTGCCCGACAGGAAGGTATCCTGGAAGAAATATCGCGAATAAAATCAAGATGACGGTAGGCCAGATCCTCGTGAAATTCGACGATCTTGCGGATTGTGCCAGCGCCAGTAAGGCACGCGGATAGGCCATCTGATGTTCCACAACAACGGTTGCGCCCAACTCGCAAATATCATTTTACTTGTCAACGCGTTGATTGGTAGCGACCGGCCCCTTGCAGCGCAAGGAGGCGTATCGGTTCGTCCCCTTATCTTGTGTTCGTTGTTGTGGTTGTTCAAGCAATCGAAGCCGGCGCCGGCCTGTTCAGCTGTTGGTGCATGTCGAGATAACGTTTCGGGATAGGCCTGCGCGATCACCTGATCGGTTCCTTGCTGGAGCCGTCCGACCGGCTCGCCTCGAGCCGCTGCTTCCGGTACGCGAGCGATTTTGGCCATCGCGCTGGGACGGCATACATTATCTGCCCTGCAATGCATGTATTGCCTTATTGCAAACCAGGCCAATATCTTAGTAATTTCCCGCACCAAAGCCCGAATTCGTACCTGATCCGAAGGAGGTCGGAAAGAATTCGGGCCACGACTTGCTACTTCGTGGGGTGGCGGCCGTTTAATTGGTTCCGCGCGGTGAGATCAAATGAGAGATTTTTACGAAATTCTCGGAATCGCTCCCGATGCTAGTAACGATGAGGTGCGTTTGGCATACCGGTCAAAGGTAAAAGAGGCTCATCCGGACGCGGGCGGATCAAACGAGGCATTCAGCGAAGTCGTGCTTGCCTACGAGGTCTTGATGGATGAAGACCGTCGAAGGCAGTACGACGAAACAGGGGATGCAGGAGACACTGGCAAGGAAATTCTGCAGGGTGCCAAGCTAATCGTCGAACAGCTTCTTAATGATCTAATACAACGCGATGACGCTAAATATCACGATCTTATTCCTGTGATGTGTTCCAATATTTCACGCGTTATCGGTGAAAAACACGCCAATATTGATTCGCTGGAAAGGCACCGAAATAGGCTTGCCGATCTCAAGAAGCGCTTCAGGCCGCGATCTCCAACGGAGACCTCCCTTCACGACCTCTTTGAGACCAAACTCGAGACCGTTAGTAAGGCTATCGCGTCTGAACGACTCTCCATCGCCCACCTTAATGCGGCATCTTCGTTGCTCAGGCGATATGATTTTGTCCGCGAACGAGATTCGGCGGCCTCTCGTTCAGGCGGTATCGATCCGACTGCCTTTGGACGGCCCTTCGATCCGCTGCTGGACACCAGCGAGTTTTCCACTAAAGCAAAGAACGGCTAGATTCGGGCACGAGTTGTCCCCAACCTATTTCGCCATTTCGCTTCGCGTGACATTTCGACTCATGACGTGAATGCTAGCTTAGATTATGGCTTCGCGGAGCGATTCGTTGGAAGGACTCAGAATTGGTTTCAGCCGATCAGAAGGTGGGGCTCAGGTCAGGTATGAGGATGCAGCTCTTACCGCTCGGCGTTCAACGGTGCCCTAACTACATTGCTAGGACGGGGGCCGTCGTTCGTTTGTCTGAGGCTCGCAATGTCGTTCGTGTTTTGCTGGACGGTACCAAATCCGTCCGCAGTATACATCCGGATTACCTGATGCCGGCGGCACCTCAGGAAGAGCCCAAGCATGAGCGTAGTGCTTCCTGATAGCTAAAAATCCCGATGCTTTGTGTAGGTGGAGATTTCGATGAAAGCGCCAGCACAATGATGGCGTTCAAAATATTTGGGGAAACTTAATCGCGCTACGTGAACACTTTTGGTCATAGATGCTCCAGGTAATCGGCCCGAAGTGTAATGTGGCAATTGAGCTTGAACCCAAAGATTGGATTTGGACAATCTAGGATGAGAGCGGTCTGCGCCATCGCCGATACCGCTAGCGCGAAAATCTCAAATGATTAAAGCGTTGATACCGAGACGGCCACTCCGTTCAACACCAATCGTCGGTGGAACGATTGCAAATGGCGAAGACAATATGGACCTCGTCAGAAAGGAACTCACTGATCTGACGGGAAAGGGGCAGCTGCGATACAGGTCCATACGGCGACGTGAGCGCACCGGGTGATTGCGACCACCCATTCCGGGCGATTGCGACCAGGCTGTGGACGGACGTGACGAGCACCGTTGGGTGATCTTCGAATCGGCATGGCATTAGCTCCCTTCAATAGGAGCTGAACATGCCCGGACAGAGATTACCCATGCGCAAGATCCGCGACGTGCTTCGGCTCAGCGCCGGCGGCATGTCCAAACGCAAGATCGCTATCAGTCTGAGCGTCAGCGCGACGGCAGCGGGAGATATCATCCGCCGGGCACGGCGGGCTTGCTTGGCGTGGCCGCTACCGGACGACTTGGGCGACGAGGCGCTGGAGCTGCGGCTGTTCCCTGCGTCGGCGGCGCTGGCCGAGAGCAAGGCGCGGCGGCCACAGCCGGCCTGGCCAGCGATCCATCGCGAGCTCCGGCGGAAGGGCGTGACGCTGCAACTGCTCTGGGAGGAGCACCGCGCCGCGCATCCGGACGGCCACGGCTATAGCCGCTTCTGTGAGCTGTATCGGACCTGGGAAGGCCGCCTGTCGCCGACGATGCGGCAGACGCATGTGGCCGGCGAGCGGCTGTTCGTCGAT
>JBBRHH010000309.1:0-7252 GCA_038222915.1 Tepidisphaerales bacterium | reverse complement strand
CGTTGCGCGTGGCCGACAACGCCCCGTTCTGGCGATCCAGATGGACGACGAACTCACTGGTATCTTCCGTATTGAACTGTTTGCGCAGCGCCGACGCGACGGCCTGCTCAATATCCGTGTAGATCTGTTCTTTCTCGATGTTTTTATCTCGAGCGATTCCGTCAACGATTCTTAACAATTCCTGGTTCATGATTCCTCACTATTCGGTTGTGTATTCAGTTGTACAACGCTATTCAATTGTCTCACCGGCCAAAACAAAAAGGCCACCTCAACGGCGGCCCGGCACACGGACGAAAGAGCGAGCGTGTATAAACACTCACCGGCCCATCCGAACTCCTTTCGGATGAGCCACTGGCCCGGCCGGGATGCCATGCTGATGCTTATGCAAGGGCATGGGCGTTCTCGGTGGCAAGGCTCAGATTCGTCCCGGTCGCTCCGGGTTCGAAAAACTGGATTTTCCGCAGATCAACGTACACATTCACCTCTTTGTTGATCTCAAGGCCCGGATGGGCCTCCACCCGTCCGACCACATGGTCGTGCAGGGGCGTATTCATGTAAACATCCATATCATTGCCCAACGGCTCGATGACATTCAACTTCACTCTCAACACCGCAAGGTCGTCTTCATTTCCAACCGGCTGAAGATGAAAGTGTTCGGGACGAATCCCAAGCACTATTTCCTTGCCAACACGTCCGGCGATGCGCTCGCGCAGCCTCGTCGGGACAACCAACTTAAAGCCATTGCCCGGCAGCGTCAACTCACCCACCGGCACCTGCGGCTCATCGCTCTCAGCCAGTTCCCCAACACAATCCTCGCCAATCGGCGACGAACAGTCGTCTTTTCGCACCCCCTCCTCAAACACCATCTGGCCATCCACGTTCCGTAGCACCCCATCGAAAAAGTTCATCGGCGGCATGCCAATGAACCCGGCCACAAAACGATTTACAGGGTAATTGTAGGTACGCAAAGGCGTGTCGGCCTGCTGGATCAGCCCATCTTTCATCACCACAATCCGGTCCCCCAGCGTCATCGCCTCTTCCTGGTCGTGGGTCACATAAATAGTGGTAGTTTTAAGCCGATGATGCAGCCGCTTGAGCTCGGCCCGCGTAGTAACCCGCAACTTTGCATCAAGATTGGAAAGCGGCTCATCAAACAAAAAAGCCGCCGGCTCCCGCACAATCGCCCGCCCAACGGCCACCCGCTGCCGCTGCCCCCCCGAAAGCGCCTTGGGCTTCCGCTCCAAAAGATGCTCCAAATCCAGAATCTTCGCCGCCTCCATCACCCGCTGATGAATCTCGGCCTTAGGCATCTTCCGAAGCTTCAGCCCAAACGCCATGTTCTTATAAACAGACATATGCGGATAAAGCGCATAGTTCTGAAAAACCATGGCAATATCCCGACTCTTAGGCGGCACATTATTGACAACCCGATCCCCAATCCGAATCACCCCCCCAGAAATCTCCTCCAGCCCCGCCACCATCCGAAGAGTAGTAGACTTCCCACACCCCGAAGGCCCCACCAGCACAACAAACTCCTGATCAGCAATCAGCAGATCAATCCCATCCACGGCCTTAACGCCCCCAGGATAAATCTTAGAAACTTTTTCGAGTTGAACACGGGCCATACGGAGGTGAATTCCCAGCGCATTGTGCGCAATCGGGAGATCATACGAAACACGCTCGGCGAGTCAATTCATCCGAGTTCACCGCAATCTCGTATCACTATTACTAATCCCCCGCAGCGCCAAATTAAGCGCATCCGGATTAGTAGCCAACCGCCGAGCCTCAGCCACATCAATAATCTGCTTCTGAAACAACTCAGTCAAATGCTGATCAAAGCTCTGGCTCCCGGCCTCCCGATTCCCCACCGCCCCCTTCAACTTCTCAAACTCCCCTTCCAAAATATACTTCCGTACAATCGGCGTAGCCACCATCACCTCAACAACCGGTATCCGCCCCTTCCCATCCCGTCGCTTAGCCAGCCGCTGGCACAGCACCGCCACAAGATTCAACCCCAGCTGCGTCTGCTGCAAATCCTTCTGCCCCGGCTCAAACAGCGAAACAAACCGCTCCACCGTCATCGCCGCATTCGTCGCGTGCACCGTAGTAAACACCATATGCCCCGTATCCGCGGCCCGCAGCGCGGTCGTCAGCGAATAGCTGTCCCGAATTTCGCCAATCAAAATCACATCCGGGTCCTGCCGCATCATCGCCCGCAGCGCATACTCATAGCTCTCCGAATCCGTCCCCACTTCCACCTGGCTCACCAGGCTCTTAGCGTTGTCGTGCTGAAATTCCACCGGATCTTCCACCGTAATAATCCGCTCCGAGCGCGTCCGGTTGATCTTCCCAATGATCGCCGCCAGCGTCGTCGATTTGCCGCTCCCCGTCGTCCCCGAAACGATTACAATCCCCCGGTTATTATCCGCCAGTCCCTCCACCACGGGCGGCAAATTCAAATCATCAAACACCGGAATCTTCGTGATGATCCGACGCATCACGATCGCATATTTCCCCCGGCTATGAAAAATGTTCGTCCGAAACCGCGCCCCCAAGTCCGGCATCGCATACGCCACGTCCAGCGCCCCCTTATGCTCGAGCATCTCCCACTGATCTTTGTCCTTCACCATCGCCTTCACAAACTCGGCCATCTGCTCCTGCGCCGGCGGCGGACAATCCAGAAACCGCGCCTTCCCATCCACCCGAATCATCGGCACCGACTCCGCCTGAAGGTGCAGGTCCGATCCCCCCACCTTCACCACCGTCTTCAAAAAATCGTGCAGACTCAATCGCCGCTCTTCCACGTGAATGCTCGCCGCGCTCTTGGGTGCTTCAACATTCGCCGCAATCGGCCCGGCCTTCGAATCAGCAGTCGACATGGGTGCTCCCGCAGTGGTGTGAAATCCTCATAAACCGCCGGGCTCCCCGCCCCGGCCAATCTCATCTCGCCCCGGCCAAACAAATCGCCGCGGCCTTCCGCGCCGATTGTAGCACCCGCCCCACCCAAAGACATCCGCAAACCTTCTCCATCTGTACTCCCTTGTTCAAACAGATATCATCCCACCCATGGCCGCCGCGCCAACCCATTCCAAATCCCGCCAGCGCTTCGACTCCCCAGAGCAGGAGGCCTTCCTCAATCTCTGGCGAACCTACGATCGCCTCCGCGCCTTCGAAGACGATCTCTTCGGCCGCCACGATCTCACCGCCCAGCAATACAACGCCCTCCGCCTCCTCAAGGCCGCCCGCCCCGACGCCATCCCCACCCTCGATCTCGCCTCCCGCCTCGTCTCCCGGGCCCCCGATATCACCCGCCTTTTAGACAAACTACACGCCCGCAACCTCATCGAACGCGAACGCCGCCCCCAAAACCGCCGCATGGTCCACGTAGCCATCACCCCCGCCGGCCTACGCCTCCTCGAAGACCTCGCCGCCGAAGTCCGCAACTGCCACGCCCAACAACTAGGCCACCTAAAACCAAATGAACTAAAAACCCTCGTAGAGTTACTACGAAAGGCCCGCGAACCCCACGACAACACCGACACCGCCTGGTCATCCTGAGGTACGCCGAACGATCTACGCCCGCCAACAATCTAATCCCAACCGCTCAGCGGTCCACCGCCCAGACCCTAAACATTCTCCACAGAACCCACCACATTCCTCCCCGGCCACACTCCCGCCGTCACTACCGCAAACAAGCTGAACGACTTTGCTCCAATGCTCGCTGGAATGTCGATCGAGACATGAAGTTTGACAGAAGTCCCGTCATTCAACGGCTGCTTCACTCGCACACGCCCCACCAGGATCGACTTGTCATCAAATCTTGAATCGGTCGACGCGTACACGCCGACGACATACGGCGACCCAGCCCACGCTTCATCGCATCCACTCCATTCACTCAACTCGCTGCACTCCCACGTCCCCCACCACGATCGCCCCCCCCCCCGCCGCCCAAACCTCCATCCTCCCACTCTGCCCGGCCGCCGCAATCAGGTGATACGTCCCGCTCGTCATTCCCGCCGGAATCTCCACCGCCACCTTCAATCGAACGCTCGCCCCCGCCTCCAGCGAATGCCCAACTCGAACCCGCCCGACAACAACCGCCTGCGGGTCCACCGCAAACCCGCCGCTCGCATAAACCGCCACCGTGAACGGCCCCGCCAGATCCGCGTCGCCCCTGTTGGTAATCGTGACCTCCGTCTCTCGCTCGCCATCCCGGTCAAGGCCGTCCCGCACCGTGCCGTCCAAACTGGCAGCCGGCGCAGCATCCCTGAAAACGTCCGCGCCCCCGACGCCATCTCCATACTCATCGCTGCTGACAAAAATCGCCTTGTCCCCAACGCTAATCCCGGCCACGAAGTTATCCAGATTCCGCGGATGCGCCATGAAGCTCACCGACCACTTCCCGGTGCGCGCGTCAAAAACGTCCACCGCATCCCCGCGCCCCGACTCAGAATTATTGCCCATCCCAAACAGCACCTTCGAACCCGCAACCGCCGCCTCGACACCATCCCGCTGCGACGAAAGTGTGCCCGTCGACCATCGGCCGCTCACGGCGTCGAAAATATCCACCGCAGAACTCGCTGCCGATCCATCCGCCGGCTGTCCTCCCGCGAACAACGCAAAGTGCCCGACCGTCGCCGCCGCCAGGTTATGCCGAGCCACCGATAATTTCGCGACCGACCAACGGCCGCTCACCGAATCGTAAATATCCACAACGTCAGAAGATTTAAACTCGTCATATAGCCCTCCCGCAAATAGCACATAACGACCAACCACGCTCACGCCCATACTCACGCGACCCAGGCTCAACTTGGCCGTAGACCATCGACCGGTCCCGCCATCGTAAATATCCACCGCGTCCGATTCACCGTTGCGTCCGTCACCGCCCGCAAAAATGACTTTGTCGCCAACAGTTGTCGCCGACATATCCGCCCGCGCCACCGACAGGCGCCGGTGCGACCAGACCCCCGTTCGAGTGTTGTAGAGATCAACCACATTTGAAATCACGCCCTTCGCCCCTATTCCACCCGCGAACAGCGCGATGCCATTCACCGACGCTGTCGTGATTTCAAACCGGGCCTGTGAAAGCCGCCCCGTCGACCAGCCGTCGTTCCCTTCATTGAACAAGTCCACCGCATTGGAAGGCGTGTAGAAATCCGCAAGCCGTCCTCCCGCGAAAAACGCTATGTTCCCGGCACTCACCCCCGACATGTCGTACCGCACCGCCGAAATCTGGTGTCGATACCATCGGCCTGTGTCCCCATCGTAAATATTCACTCCCCTCGTCGGTTCCGTCGCGTCAGTTCCGCCCGCCAGCAGCGCCAGGTGCCCTACCGTCGCAACCGTCGGCACAAAGGGCGAATCGGCGATCGGCACATGCGTATGAATCAACGCCGGCTTCGGAAGCGTAAACACCCACGTCGGCCCCGTCGAAGTGCCCAGCCCGTTTCGGGCAACAACGCGCCACCCATGACGCCCTCCGGTCAGCGGAAAAATCAAAGCGACAGAAGTCGCGGGCGTCCGTGCAATCAGCGCGTCGTCCAGATACACGTCATAGCTGGTCGCGCCATCCACACCGGCCCAGGACAATGCGCGAGGGGTAGAATCCAGTGCACCCACCGAAGCCAGATCAGGATCTGCCGGCACAGAGGGAACGCCCACCGTAAACATCCACCGCGGCCCAGCCGCAATTCCCCCCTGCCCCTTCGCCACCACCTGCCAACTGTGCGATCCCGCGTCCAGCGCATGCGCCAGCGTGAAGCTGTTGCTGATAACACTGCCCACCAGCGCCTCATCCACATACACGTCGTAGCTGTCGGCGTCGCTCGACCCCGACCAAGAAAATCCCGTCGGAGACGCACCCAGCGCTGCGCCCGCCCGAACGCTCGGCCTCGCCGGTTGAGCAATCCCGGCAGCGCTCAGCACATCGACGACATCGCTCACCTTGTTAGACGACGAAAATCCGCCGGCGACAGACACTTCTCCATCCACACTCCCCACCGCGGACAACTCGCGTGGCTCCGCCAGCTTCGCCGTAGCCCACCTCCCGGTTTGATCATCATAAATATCGACGATGTCTGTGGCCCCATATCCGCCTGATAGGTAAACCTTGCTGCCCACTGTAACGGCCGACCCATGATCAAGCTTGCTCGCAAGCTCCACCGTCGACCACCGCCCGTTTACAGTGTCATAAAGGTCGACGACCCCTCCGCCGTCCTGAACACCGCCATTCACGTAACGCGCAAAGAGAATCTTGTTCCCCACCGCCGCCGCCGGCCCAACAGCCCCGCGCGGCGGCACCGTGGTCGACCACTGCCCCGTGTCCGTATCGTAAATGTCCATGATCGCCGGCCCGCCCCCGTAGATCTGCTCCACCCCCGCGAAATATGCCTTGTGCCCAACCACCGCGACAGAACTCACGAAGTCCACCGGCGGCGTCGGTGCCGAGGACCAACTCCCTGTGTCCACGTCGTAAATCCTGACGATGCTGCCAGCGAAGTTAGTAAAGTTGAAGATGACCTTACCGCCCACCGTCGCCACCGTCGGCTGGCCTGTGAGCCCATCCGGAAACGCCGTGGCCGACCAATGGCCCGTCGTCGCGTCAAAAATATCGATCGCCCCCGAATAGCTGTAGGAATGGTCCAGCATACCGCCTGCGAAAATAGCCTTCGAATGCGCAACCGCCGTAACCATGTAATGCCGGTCCACCGAAAGCGGCGCTGTCGACCATGCACCGGCGTCAGCGTCGAAAATATCCACCAACCCTCCGCCGGTAATCAAGGCAAAACGGCCCACGCTCACCGCATCGACGTTCCCAAGCCCGCGCGAGAGCTGCGCCGTCGACCATCGGCCGGTTCGCGCGTTATAGATATCCACCGCGCGGCTCTGAAACTGCTGCCCCTTCTTCGGATTGCTTTGCCCGCCGGCAATCACCAGATCATCCCCCACCGAGGTAATCGCCGGCCCAACCCGGGCTTGCGATAGTCGCGCCGTAGTATGAAAAAGCCCCGCAACCTCAGGTACAGGAAACGAGTCGGCGAAATCAGCAGACGCGCTCAAGTAAACGCGCGACTCCAGCCGCCAAACCATCCACGCATCCAGCCTGTCCATAGAATCATCCCCGCGACATGCCCCACCCTGCCATGCCCCGCGGTTCCCAAACCCGCGGCCAACATTCAGCCAATGGAGTTGCCCCAAATCATCCCACGCCCGCGCCACGAAACAAGCCCGCCCACTGATTTTCCCCGCACCC
>JBBRHH010000308.1:0-7253 GCA_038222915.1 Tepidisphaerales bacterium | reverse complement strand
CATTGGGCTTGCGACGGGCGCTGCCACGGGTGGTGTTATTGGTGGTGTCCTTGGCGCACTGGCGGCCTTAACCGTTCCGATCGCTGGTCCGATTTTAGCTGGCGGCGTGCTGGCGACGGCGCTTGGCTTCGGGGCGGCCGGCGCGATGACGGGCGGGTTAATCGGCGCTTTTTATGGTTTGGGTGTCAGCGAAGACGAAGCGAAATATTACGAGCAAGAATTTCATGCTGGCCGGGCGATTGTCACGGTTCATCCGCGTGGGCGCGATACTGAAGCCTACCTGATTCTTAAGAGGCACGGCGGCTACAACATGCCAGGACGCGACACACCGGAAATCAGCGGCGACGCTGAGAATGCGGCGTACTCCCCCGAGCACGAATGATTAACGATTAAGAAGTCACGAAGGAGATTGGTTATGAAGACCCGAGATATGATGGATATTGCTGTAGGGGCAGGAATTGGTGCGGCGGCGATGTACCTGTTTGATCCCGACAAAGGACCGGAGCGACGTGAGCACGTTGCCGACCGGGCGACGGAGGCCGCCCGAGATACCGGAGAGCGGCTGGGTTCGGCCTGGACGACCGCGCGATCAACGGCTGGTGATGTGACCGGGAAATTGTCGAAGCATGCCCACGACGCCTACTCGGCGGCGCGTAGCACGGCGGCGGACTGGGTCGATGCCGCAGGTCATGCCGGGGCTGATGCATCTCGCGCTGCGATGGAGGCTGGTTCGGGATTTTTGAACAAGGCGCGGCACATGGGGAGCCATTTTTTCGAACGCGCCCGCGATATGGGCTCGTCGGTGGCCGATCATGCGCGTGGATGGGGATCTAGTGCGTCGGATTCGTTTGATTCAGCCCGGAAAGCGACAACGCGATATGCTCGAGGATGGCGGTCATCTGCGATGAGTACCGCAAACCGCCTGAGGGGGAAGGCGGGGGATGCGGCGGACGAGGTGGAAGGACACTGGTATTCGCGGCCGGCGGGCGTGGGCGCTTTGAGCGCCAGCGGCGCTGCGGCGGTCGCCGTGGGATTGATCTATTTCCTTGATCCGCGGAGCGGTGCGGCACGCCGAAAGTCCGTCGCTGACAAAATATCGAGTTGTGTGAACCAGACTGGCGAGTACATCGATGCGGCGTACAAGAGCGTGACGAATCACGGCAAGGGTTGGATCAGCGAGATGCGTTCGCACATGAGCGGGAGTGAGCTCTCCGATGACATAATCGTAGAGCACATCCATGCGAAAATCGGCCATCTGATCCAGAATCCTGGCGCCGTGGAAGTTTCGGTGCGCGACGGAATGGTTACTCTCAACGGGCCGGTCGCATTTGATGAACTGGATGGACTGATCTCGTATGTTGCGTCGATGCGCGGTGTACATGGTGTGACGAATCAACTGCGCGGTGACGGTTTTGCGAACACTGCCTCTGGTGGAGTGAGAGGCGCGCTGGCTCGGGCCTCGCATGCCGAATGGACGCCAGCCGTTCGCACCGCGTCAGGGGTTACCGGTGGTGCACTCGCTGTTTACGGGGCAACGCGCAAGGACTGGGTCGGTGTTGGAATCGGCCTCCTAGGCCTGGGGCTGCTCGCCCGCAGCGCGAGCAGTGCGTCCATGTGTCAGCTGACACGTGAAGGCAAAGAACTGGCGTCAAAAGCCGCGGGGCAGGCGACTGATTTGACCGCTCGTGCAGGCCGGAAAATTTCCGATGCGGCGCATCGCATGACCGGCGGCAATGGTAAGCACTCAGAGAGCGTGGCGACCAGCATGCCGGTGGCTCCGGCTGAATCGCAGTCGATTGCGGGATTGACGCCGCAGTAGCGAAACGTGTTCTGGAGTTCAGAAAGTTTGTTATGCCGCGTGGTGACCCTATAGCGTGTCGACGGAGCGGGGATAGCTGCCCAGGACGGTGAGTTGCAGGCAATGTTGTTTGGCCTGTTCAATCGCCTGGACCATGCGTTCGTCATCGCAATGGCCCTGGGCGTCGATGAAGAAGTAGTATTCCCAGTTCACTTTTTTGCTTGGTCGCTTTTCGATGTCGGTGAGGTTGATGCCTGATTCCTTAAACACGTCTAGAACCTCGGCCAACGCTCCTGGCTTGTGGGCGGTGGTGAACATGATGGCTGTCTTGTCATCGCCGGTGCGGCGGGCGGGCTCGCGGCCGATCACGAAAAATCGGGTGACGTTGTCTGGATTGTCCTCGATGTTTTCAAACAGGATGTGCAGTCCATAAAGCTCACCCGCGAGGCTGGATCCGATGGCAGCTACGCCATCGGTTTTACCCGCCAACTCGGCGGCGCGGCTGGTGCTGGCGGCCGGTTCGATTCCGCGGTCTTTGGCGACGCTCGAAAGCCAGTTGCGGCACTGGCTGAAAACTTCAGGCTTGGAGTAGATGCGCGTGATCTGTTCCCAGGGTTCCTTGGCGAGCAGGTTGTGATGCACGGTAATCTGGACTTCCGCGCAGATCTTGGCGGAGGAGTTGAGGAACGCGTCGAGGGTATCGACGACGCCGCCGCCGATGGAATTTTCGACGGGGACGAGGCCGTAATCGACATGGCCGCGGACGACGCCGTCGAAGACCGCTGAGATATCGGCCATGGGAACGTATTCGACGCTGCTGCCGAACTTTCGCACGGAGGCGAGGTGTGAAAACGAACCTTGGGGGCCAAGAAAGCCGATGCGCAAGGGCTTTTCGAGTGCAAAGGAGCCGCTCATGAGCTCACGATAAACGGCTTCGAGACAGCGGTCGGAGAGCGGTCCGTTGTTGAGGCCGCGTACTTTTTCGAGGACTGCTTTTTCGCGGTCGGGGGCGTAGATCGGGAAGTTCTTCTGCTGTTTCAGGTGTCCAATTTCGACGACGACGGATGCGCGAGCGTTGAGAAGCTCGACAATCTGCGCGTCCAGAACGTCGATCCGCTTGCGCAGCGGTTCGAGATCGGGATTTGATGGAGTGGGTGGATTTGGCGGAGCGGTGGCGGACATGGTTTACTTTGTAATCGGGGGGGAGTGCGTAAACAACGTACTCTAGCGGCTCCCCCGGCCTTCGCGTTTCCACTCGCCGCGCCCTTCATAAATCGTTTCGCCGGCGTTTTCCTTGATTTTTCCGCCCACCTTCGCGATGCGCTCGATATGGAGACGGCCGCCGGCATTGATCACGTTGCGCCCGATGATCCCGGAGTGAATCACCTTTGAGCCTTCCTCGACGCGCAGATCACCTGAAATGTTGCCAAACACATGCACCCGGCCGCCGTCCTGGACGACGAGATTTCCGAAAATTGCCCCGCGCATGTAGAGCTTTCCGCCCTCTTTCACCGTGACGGTGCCGGCGATCGTGCCCCACAAGGTCATGTCGTCCGTGACCGTGATATCACCCGCAAGTTTGCCGCGCTCTTCGCGCATTTCCTGCTCCTCCAGCCAAATGTTTATTCTTAGTGAAGATAACCGCTCGCGTGCAATTTGTCTTGCGAATGTTCATCGCGGTAGGGGACCGACGTGAATTCGCCCAAGTGGTATCCAGGCGGGTTGGCCGATGAAGCGAAAATAAATCAGCGCGCCTTCGGTTCCCGGCGGGACAAGAACCTCAACAGGCGCCTCGTTCAACTTGGTGACAATCAGGCCGGGGTGATCGGCGTCTTCCGAAGGTCCGGACACTTTGAAGCGGCTGAGCCTTCCGTCGGGATATCGCTCTTCCCAGGTGTTGTCACCTGTCTGAAGCCAGATGCGGGTGGCCGGATTTCCGGGCGGGCCGCCGTCGTTGAACCAGAACTCCTTCGCGATCTTGCCGTTGGCGGCGTTTACTTTTGCCACAGTTGTTGGCGGTGGCGCGGGGGGCGGATACTCGGCGATCCGTTCGGTTGCGATGGTCTTGTCGGCTCCGGAGAGGCCGGGAAGGGCGGCGCTGTACCACACGCTTGCATGTGTATAGACGCTTAGCTGGGCTGCGTCGGGCTGAAGTTTTGCCTGATCGTACCAGCGGTTGGCGAGATCAAACTGCTTTTGCGGCGTTGCCGGCACCGCTAGCTCTTCCTCCGCCAGGGCTTTGAACAGCTTGTTAAATCCTTTGGCGAGGAGCGGAAGGCCTCCGGACCAGTCTCCCTTGCGAAAACACCGAAAGCGCCCGACCGCGAAGTTTGCCACCGGATCATTCGAATCGGCCACCAACTTTTGTTCGTGCGGCTTGATCCGGGCAGCTTCTTCGCGAAGGCTCGCGACGTCGCCGGATCGGGTAGCAGCCGACTGGACCAACGACGCGTCGCCGCTTGCCTTGGCGGCAGCGGTTGCGACGGCAAATGCCTTCTCTGCCTGATCGAAATCGTCGGCGGTAATCGCCTGGGCGCCCGTATCCATGGCATATTTCGCGAGCGACCTGGCATCGGCGGGAGAAAGTGTTGCCGCGTCAAACTTCGTTACGAGGTCGACCTTCATTCCCAGAGCAGATATCGCGAAGGTTTTCGAAAGTTCCGACAGGGCCGAGACGGCTGCGGGAAGATCACCCGCTGCGGCCGACAGATCGCGGGACTCGCGGAGGCAGACAAATTTCTCGGCCGGGTCATTGGCTTCCAGACCGCGCTGCAGCAGTTTTTTCGCAATCGCCTGACGGTCCGCGACGGACTGGGGCGGATAGGGATGAATGGACGATTTCACGGCCAACTCCGCGCGGGCCAGAAATTCAAAGGCAGGCACGGCGAACGGTTGATTGGCAGCAGGGGGCCTGGATACCGGAGGCCGGTGAATCACAATCGGATTGGAGCCACTGGGCTCGCCTGGCCGGGTCGCTGGCCTGGGCCCGCTGTTTCCGGAAACAGGATCGGACTGTTTGCCGTCCAGATCGAAAATGCTTTTTCCGCCGGGCGGGTCTGCGGCACGGGCAGGACCTGCGAATCGAGAGGTGAAGGCGGCGGCGCCCACGGCGATGAAGCAGATCAGACCAGATCGCATCTGAGTTCCTCCGTGCAATTGGCTATGCAAGTCGACCGGCGGCTCGGGCCGGCAGGTTGCGATATAACAATCAAGAGACGAACACGAAAGAGAAATGTTGCAGGGCTGTTGTGAACGCCACTACTTCGAAAAGAACCGCTTGATCGAATGGACAGTCGCCTGCCGTTGCACTGAGGCGATTGACTCCAGGAGCGGAATATCCTTCGGGCACACTTCAACGCAATTGCCCGCTTTTCCACAGTCGGCAACGCCACCCTCTCCCATCAGGACGTCGAGCCGCTGCGATTTGAGGGCCTTGCCGATCGGATGGTCGTTGAACAGCCGCACCTGACTGATCACGGCGGCACCAACGAAACTGTTGGCCGGCGTATATTGCGGGCACGCCTCCAGGCAGCACCCGCAACTGATGCAGCGGGACAGCGGATAGCGCTCCTCCTGCAGATCCTGTGAAACCGGCGGCCCGGCACCGATGTCGTATGTTCCGTCGACCGGGACCCAGCATTTGGTTTTGCGCAGATCGTTGAAGAGGCGCTGGCGGTCGACAAACAAGTCGCGCACGAGGGGAAACTTGGTCATCGGCTCGAGCGTGATGGTGTTGTCGTCGCCAACCAGTTTGTCGACGAGAGCGGAGCAGGACTGGCGGGTCTTGCCGTTGATCAGCATCGTGCAGGCGCCGCATACTTCCTCGAGGCATCCGCTGTCGTAAACAATCGGAGTCGTCGCGACGCGGGCCTTGGTCATTGGGTGGGCGGCGATGTACTGGAGGCACGAGATGATGTTCATGTTCGGGCGGACCGGCACGGAAAATTCTTCCCAGCGCGCGGGTTTGTTCGGGCCGTCCTGCCGGCGAACGCGAATGGTGACTGTACGGGTGGAAGCGGCGGTCGTGGTGGTCATTCTAGCTCCAAGCACATGCTGGTGAGAATGATACGGGGGGCGTGAAACAGGGACAAGGCGGTCCTGCAACCGCGCGCGGTTTTGAACGTTGGAAAAAAAGAGACCGCCGATTGGCGGTCTCTGGTACCAGCTCGAGATTTACTCAAGATCGGTTATTGCGGGCTCTTGACCGGCGCGAGCGCCGAAGCGCCAGTGCCCGCGGCAGGCGCACCGGCCGCAGGAGCTGCGGGCGGCGCGATCTGCTTCAAGAGGTTCTGCCAGTCGGGGTTTCGGCTGTCGGCGCGATAACTATGATTTTGGAGACGCCCGGTGTCATCGATAAAGGCGACGACGAAATCGCTGGTGGTGGAGTCGTACTTGATATCCACGACCGTCCACGCGGTAGGCCCGACTGAGTCGCCGGGGCTCAGGGTGGACTCGCTCTTGGTCATCTTGCCGTCCTTCCATTGAAAGAGAGTGACGGCGATGGCCTTCTTGGTCACCGGGAAGGGTGTCTTGGGGCCAACAAAGAAGTGGGTGTGGCTCTTGATGGTGACTCCCGGCGTCCAAACGCTCCAACCGGTGTCCGCTTCCTGCGGCAGCATGAAGACATTGGCCATCTTCGGATCGGCGGTGAGTCGAACCGTGTTGAACATCGGGTTGTAGACCACGACGCGAACCTTATACCGATAGGTTCTGCCCTCCTGAACCGAGTCGTCGTGCACCCACAACTCTTCGACCTTGGGCGTGGGGGAACCCGGCGGAGCCGCAACCGTTCCATCCGGAGGCGTGGTGCCTGCGGGGGCCGCGGTCGCCGGGTCAAAAACTCCATCCGCGAGCGCCAACAAGAGACGATCGTTTTGGCTGTCGATTACATCGAAGTAAACCGGTCCAAGACGATCGGGGCTCATCGCACCGCCTGGCGGCTTGTGCGGTTTCACCGGCGTTACGGGCGGATTTGTCGGCGTCACCGGAGGCTTCGCCGGCGGGTTTACGGGCTTCACGTCAGTGGTATTTACTGGAACGCTCGAATTTTCGGGATCGGGATCACCAAATTTTCGCCATTTGCTTCCGGCGGTCACGTCAAAAAACGGCGGACGCAGGATGAAGCCCGCGTTGGCCAGCGCCTTCTTCTGGAAAATAACCTGATCGGCCTTGCCGGGTGGAATATTGGTCAACTCGGGGTGCAGCGGCAGCGGCTTGATCGGCGTCGGATTGCCCCAGGTCTTACCGTCCGGTTGCAGCTCTTCGCGAATGACTTCCACTCTCAAGATCTCTGGGGTCTGCATCTTGGGTGGAACCTTAACTTGATTGAACTCATCGACGATCTTGGCCGGATCGTAGGTGAAGAAGACGCTGATCCAGCTCTTGTCGGCACCCTGAGGCGCAACAGGGGCAGCGCCCGCGCCTCCCGCCGGCGCGGCTTGACCGCCACCGGCCG
>JBBRHH010000307.1:0-7258 GCA_038222915.1 Tepidisphaerales bacterium | reverse complement strand
CCAGAACGTGACGTTGATTTTCAGAAAGGGAAAATTGACGCGGGCGGGGCTCATCCGTGACCATTGTTGTCTCCTTGTCATCCTTGACACACAAGACATCGGCACAAGATGCGATGGAACTTCAGCCGCGATGATCTAGGCTCTGTCTGAAAACCGTAGATTAGCCGATAATTCTTCATAACGACAAGGAGGTCAGCATGAGAAGACATGAGCTCACGGACGAGCAATGGGAACTGGTTGGACCGATGCTTCCGCAGAAGGTTGCCAGGACGGGTCGGCCGCCGGCGGATCGGCGGGTCATGCTCGACGGCATCCTCTGGACCCTTTCCACGGGCGCGCCTTGGCGGGATCTGCCTGATCGCTTTGGCCCCTGGCAGACGGTGTATGACTACTTCGCCAACTGGCGACGGGAGGGGATCTTCGCCGGTGTTCTCGAAGCGCTGCAGATCCACCTCGACGGGAAAGGCCTGATCGACTGGGAACTGTGGTGCGTGGATGGCGCCAATGTTCGCGCCGCCCGCGCCGCGGCCGGGGCTGACAAAAAAGTTGCCGCCGCCACAGCGACGAACCCGAAGACCACGCGCTGGGCCGCTCGCGAGGCGGGTTTGGATCCAAGTTCCATCTGCTTACTGACGGCAAGGGCACTCCGCTTGCCGTCGAAGTGACGGGCGGCGAGGTGCACGATTCGACGATGATGCAACCGGTGATCGAGCGAGCGGTGGCGACACTGATCGGCACCCGCCGCCAACGAATCCGCCCCCGCAAGATGGCCGGCGACAAAGGCTATAGCAGCCGGAAGAATCGTGACTGGCTCAAGGCCCAGCGGATCAAGCCGGTGATTCCGCACAAAGACAACGAGAAGGCGCGGCACGATGGGCGGGTCAAGTTCGACAAGCCGACCTACCGCGGACGAGCGGTCATCGAGCAGTGTATCGGATGGCTGAAGGAGAACCGGCGGATCGGCACCCGATTTGAAAAGCTGGCGATCAGCTTTATCGCCATGCTGCAATTGGCGATGATCAAGCGCTATCTGAAGTTACTGTTTTCAGACAGAGCCTAAATCGAACAGTTTCAGATTTAGGTTCTACTTGACTCCCTTGAACGTCGCTATAAACTAGAAGCACGACTCCCCGGATTTACTCCGGTTGGCCAGCCTATATGGCTGGCTTTTTTTTGGTGAAATGCCGACTCGCCTGTACCTTTGTCAGATCTTGGCGAGAACAAACGTCTACATTGATGGCTTCAACTTCTACTACGGCGCTATCCGTGGCACTCCATACAAATGGCTGAATCTCGAGGATTATTTCCGCAGACTTCTCCAAGCGGACCAGATACAGACGATCTACTATTTCACCGCTATCGTCACCGGCTCGACTCAGGAAAATCAAAAGACGTATTTGAAGGCGCTCGAATCGCTGTCTTCGGTGATAGTGGTCCTGGGCTAATTTAAGAACAAGCAGATCACGTGCCGTCAGATGAAATGCTCCTTCAGCGGCCCACGCATCTTTCAGATGCCGGAAGAAAAGCACACTGATGTGAATATCGCGGTTCAAATGGTGGTTGACGCGTTTGACGGCGCATGTGATCGAATGGTACTTGTCAGTGGCGACTCCGATCTGGTGCCCGGGGTCAAGCTAGTCAAATCGCGCTTTCCGAATATCAAAATCCAAGTCTATGTGCCAAGCCGTAGTCCAACGCGGGGCGCTGCAGTTGAGTTGCGATCATACGCCGACAGGGCGCGCGATCTTCCTTTGCAGTTATTAAGACCAGCCCAGTTCCCGAACAAAGTTCCAGATGGATTCGGCGGATTCGTTCAAAAGCCGGCCAATTGGTAGCGCGTCCAACTTGGCGATCAGAGATCGGCTTGATCCCGATACACCGTCGCCGGCGAGAAGGCCGGCAGACAAACCGCGACATACTCCGCGCCTTCGGATTCCGGCGTTGAATACTGCACCCATTCGCCCGCGTGGGTGATAATCGCCTGACCTGCGCCAACGTCGATCACACCACTCTTGCTGGTTACCCGGAGCATTCCCGCGAGGACGATGGTGAACTCGTCGAACTCCGGCGTTTGACCGGGTTCGACCCATCCGCCCGGGCTGCGCATGCGGGCGACGCTCAGTCTCGATTCCGCACTGTTTACCCGGCCGATGAATTCTTCGATGATCTTCGGCTTGTTGCCTGTGGCCTCGACGCGCGTTGGCACTGCAATAAATGTCGGCATGTCCGCTCCTTCTATCCATCGTGCCCGAGCGACACCGGCCCATCACTTTTATATGAATGATGTACAACCCGCCGCTGCTCCTGCTGGACAGCGGGTTCGGCGGGGGCGGTCGACTCGGCCGGAGCGAGCGCACACCATGCGCCGAAGACAACCCCGGCGACGACGAGCGTCAGCTTCAACCGCCGCATGACGCCGTCGAACTGGCGCGTCAGTTCCGGCTGGCGGCCGAGCATATTGAGATATTTCATCCGCTTGGCGATGCTGCCGTGGCACCAGCTTCGAGCGGCCACTGGAATATTATTAACGACTGCGACCCGCTCGAGGGCGGAACTGAAGACCATCGCGCCGTAGTGGCCTACATTGGTTTCCTTGACCGGGAGACGCCGGGCAACTTCGGGGACATCAACCACAGTGACTGACCCGCCGCCTTCGACCTGGATCCGGGTTGGCCAGGTGGCCGCGCTCGCGCTTTCGCCCATGCCTTCGCTGCACCAATCGGTTTGGATCATCCGTGCGGCGAAGACATCCGCCTGCCGCTCAAAACGCCGGCTGATATAGCCGAACATCGCAAGTGTTGCGGCCATCCATGCAAAGCCAAGCACAACTTCCAGCACGGTGTCAATGTCATGCCGATCGATATGGGTGCGCTTCTGAACTACGTGCGCAACGGCGTCTCCGAGCCATCGCGCAAAGAGGTCAACCGGGCCCATCGCCGCCAGGACCACCACAACGAAGAAGACGACAAACCAGCCCATGTGATGGTGCTTTACATGGCCCAACTCGTGGGCGAATACGGCCTCAATCTGGCGGTCGTCCATCGTTTCGAGGAGCAGGTCGGACATCATGATGTAGCGGAGGCGCGGGACGAGCCCCATGACGGCGGCGTTGCCCATGCTGTAGTCGGTGTTCCAAAGGAGGATGTCGCGATAGCCGAGCTTGGCCCGGCGGCAAATGGCTTCCAGCCGCCGGCGCAGCGGTGAATCCGGAAGGGGTCTGGTATTCAGGATTCGGCGAAGAAGGACCGGCGCAAACAGGTAGACCATCAACGCGCCGGCGATCTGAAGTGGCTGATCGATTTCCTCGGACCAGCGCCCCGTAAACCGCAACGCCCCGGAAAGAGCGTCGTGAACCATCAGCACCATCAGCACCGGGACGAGAATGAACAGAAGGCTTTGGCGCACCTGGGCGAGCAGATACTTTCCAAGTGGCGGCGGGGCGTGGAGCGGGAGATCACTGTCGAGGCTATTGAGCAGGCTCTGTTCGCGGAGGGCGCGCTCGGCGGGATAGGCCGCCCACCACAAAGCAACCCAAGTGAGAAGGGAAGGGAGGATGCCAAGGAAACACGATGGGAGCTCAATGGCGGGCAGGCCATGGGCATCCGGAAGGCTGATGGAACGCAGGGCATGTTGAACGATGTATTTCCAGCCCGGGCCGCCGTAGAGGTTGAAGAGCAGCCAGGCCGGGACAAGGAAGCGCGCCGACATGAGCATCCAGTTGAAGCGGTCGAGGCTTTTCTGGCTGCGACGACCGATGTCACGTGCGAGGCGTCGCGACCATGTCCGGACGATCATGACCAGCGTCAGATAACCTGAGAACACGGTCGCCACCGACCAGCCAATGGACATCAGCGGACGCTCGCCGCCAAGCGGCGGGAGCATCCAGACGGCGAAGATCAATAAAATCAGGAGTCGTGACACAGTCGCTCACACATACGTCGGCCAACTGAAAGAGTTTACCGCACGGCAGACCAAGCGGCATCGAAGTCCTTTAATAGTAGGACGCTTGGTGCCCCACCCGATAACTCCAAGGCTTCCCAAACCTCCAAAGTTCTTCCTAAAGTCCGCCGATATGAACAATGACAAGTTACCCATCTTAACGGAGACCAGCCATGACCACACTGCACGAGTTCGGGAAGCGGAAAAAGCAGTCAACGGGCACCGACACCACTGCGCGCGGGAGTGACCGCCGCGAGACGCGCCGTCATGACCTGGAAACCCATCGCATCAGTATCGAGCGTTGGGACGCCAAGCGCCGCTCCGGCGAGCCCCTCGGCGAGATCGTCGACATCTCTTCCGGCGGCGTCCGCATCCGCGCCGACCAGAGCGCCACCATCCGTCCCGAGCACCAGCTTCGCGTCCGCATCGAACTCCCGAACTATGCGGGCATCTGTCCGTTCGTCGACACCTCCGCCAACACCCCCGAACCCAAGAACGAGTGGATCGGCTGGATGTCGGTTGCACGCGTGCTGCCGCTCGATTCCCGCCAAATGGAAATCGCCGGCCGTCTCGTGGACATGGAAGAAATGGATCGCGGCATGCTTGGCCTGTATCTCTCCACGCAGCCCCTCGCTGCGTGATCACACCAATAGAAACGAAGAACCGGCGCGGCGGATGATTCCTTTCCACATCCCCGCGCCGGTTTTTTTATTTGCCCGTTATCGCCGTTCCAGCAGAATGGCCGCCCCCTGGCCGCCGCCGACACAGAGCGCGGCGATGCCGAGCGACACATCGCGCCGTTGCATTTCGTGGAGTAAGGTCAAAACAAGGCGTGCACCGGTTGCACCCACCGGGTGGCCGAGTGCGATTGCGCCGCCGTTAACATTCAATTTCGCCGGGTCGAGATCACCCAGGGCGGCCTCGCGATCCAGGTGTTCCCGCGCAAACGCGACCGACGACATCGCCTTTTGGCAGGCCAACACCTGCGCGGCGAACGCCTCATTGATCTCGAACAGGCCGATGTCGTTCATCGACAGTCCCGTCTGTCTCAGCAGTTGCTCAATCGCGAACACCGGACCGAGGCCCATCCGCGCGGGGTCGAGGCCTGTGTAGGCGTACGCTTTTACGTATCCCATGACTTCGAGGCCCTCGGCGTTGGCGTATGCCGCGTCGCTGACCAGCAGCGTTGCTGCTCCGTCCGTAACCTGGCACGAATTTCCAACGGTTACTGTCCCATCGCGCTTGTCGAAGATGGGGCGCAGCTTTGCGAGGGCCGCCAGAGTTTGTTCGGCGCGCGGCCCCACGTCGTGCGTTAACGGCTCAAAACGATCTCCCACATACACCGGCGTGATCTCCTCCTGTAGCCGTCCCGCCTTGATCGCCGCCATCGCCTTTTGATGGGAGTGGAGGGCATATTCATCCTGCGCGGCCCGCGTGATTCCGAACTCCTGGGCAAGCAGTTCCGCGGTTTTGCCCATGATCATGTCGCAGGTTGGATCGGTGAGTCCGCGCTCCAGGCCGATGACAGGCTTGAAATGGCGAGGCCGCATTGCAGCGCCCGCCGTTACCTTCTGCCAGAAGTTGCGCGCTTTTGCGAGTCGCCCCATCGGCGCACCCGCGGTTTCAGGAAACAACAATGGAATGCTGCTCATCGATTCAGCGCCGCCCGCGAGAATCACACGCCCCTGGCCGCCGCGTATTCGGATGGCCGCCTCGGCGATTGCTTCCATCCCCGATGCGCAGTTGCGCTGGACGGTCAGGGCCGGAATGCGATCCGGCACGCCTGCCCAGACGGCCGACACCCGCGCCGGATTGGTTGCATCCACTGGCATCACCACGTTGCCCAGAATCACTTCGTCGAGGCGGTCGGCCGGCCAGTTGCTGCGGTAAAGCGTCTCCTGCATCGCCCGCCTGGCGAGCTCGGTAACGTGTACTTCCTTCAGGGCGGTTCCCATCCGCGCGAACGGGGTCCGCGCGCCGCCCACGATGGCAATCTCGATGTTGTTGGTATTCCAGGCAACCATCACGCGGCCTCCTTTGGTTCGTTCGCCTCGAGCGGCGTTGTTCGCAATGCCTTCTTCAGCACCTTCCCCAACCCCGAACGCGGGAGTTCCTTCACGAATTCAAATAGCGCCGGCACCTCGTACACCGCCAGATGCTCGCGGCAAAGCGCGTGCAGTTCGGTGATCAATTTTTCAGGATGCTCCGGCGTCGCGAGTGGGACCACCACAGCCACAACCATTTCCGTATGGACTGCGTCGGCCCTGCCTACAACAGCCACTTCCTTCACCTGCGGATGGGCGGCCAGAACCTTCTCCACCCGGCCGGGATAAACCTTGAGGCCGGATCGGTTGATCATGTCTTTTTTACGATCGAGCACGTGGAAGAAGCCATCTTCATCGTAGCGCACAACATCGCCCGTATGCAGCCAGCGCACACCTTCATCATCGACCGTGATAACGCGCCGCGTCGCGTCCGGATCGGAATAGTAGCCACTCATCACCTGCGGACCGCTCACCCACATTTCGCCGGCCTCGCCAACTGACACGTCGCGCGAGGAGTCGATCAGGCTCACGACGCGCACCTGCGTGTCCGACATGGGCAAGCCGATCGCGGCGGATCGGGATTCAACAATCAGATTGGCATGTGTCACCGGCCCGGCCTCCGTCAAACCGTAGCCTTCAATGATCGGCATCCCTGTCAGCCGCTGGAATCGTTCAGCCAGCGCCGGCGGAAGCGGGGCTGCCCCGCTGATGCAGAGCCGTGCACCCTCCCAGGTCGCCGGCGTCTCTTGTGCTTCAATCTGATCGCACAACCCCTCGCACATCGTCGGCACGAGTGGATAGATCGTCGGCTTGTACCGCTTTTGCAGATTCAACACCTGCTCCGCGTCAAAGCGGGTCATCATGATCATCTCGCACGCGGAGGCGACGCATGCGATTGTGCAGAGTGTGAGCCCGTATACGTGAAACATGGGCAACACTGCGAGGAATCGCTCCTGCCCCGGCCGAACGCTGGCCCAGACCGACACCTGCGTCGCGTTGGAGAGGAGGTTTCGGTGTGACAGCTCCGCCACTTTCAACGAACCCGTGGTTCCACCGGTTGGCTGTAGCAGAGCGGTGTCATTGATATCCGGCGCAACCGTGGGCGGCAGTGAGGGGGCTTTCAACAACAGATCGGCGAGGGTCACATCGTGCGCCGCGTCACCGTTGTTGCGGCCATTGTGCCGCATCAGCTTGATCTGATATCCCAGTCGCTTGAAGACCGTCTGATAAAACTGCAATGTCACCCAAACCACATGACGGATCTCCGAGCCGTG
>JBBRHH010000306.1:0-7287 GCA_038222915.1 Tepidisphaerales bacterium | reverse complement strand
AGGCGACGGGCACGTCGATGGATGTGGTGAAATATACGGGTCAGATCAGCGGCGGCGGCGGGTTGAATAAGACCGGACCGGGCACCATTTCATTGAACGTGACCGGCAATGATCCCAACGCGTGGAGTAGCTATACAGGCGATACAAGCGTATCCGCCGGAAAACTGTTGGTGGGGGGGGGCGTGATACCCGGAGCGAACGGTCCACTTGGTAATGCCCTATCCGCTGTGACCGTCGGCGGCGGATCTGATAATGCGAGCATGCTGCTTGACGGCGCTTTTGACATGGGGCGGGCTGTGAACATTGTGGGCAGCGGCGGGATGGCAACGATTGGCGGGAACCAGAACGCCAAGTCGTCGTATTCCGGGCCGGTGACACTGGGCGCGGACGTGACGGTTTTTGCAGGAGGGCGGGGCAGCAGCGAAGTGGTGTTTAACGGCACACTGGATAACACCGGTGCTCATGTTATTCACACGGGCGGCGGTGTGGTGGATTTCAACGGCAATCAGACACACGGGGTGGGTTCGATTCTGGACGTGGACGGGGGATCCGTGAAATTCAATGTGGACGCGGGTGGGCCGGGCGGTTCGACGCCGAATTTGAAGGTGAATCTGACCGATACCGGTTCGCGGGCGTTTTTCGAAGTTTCGCAGCATCTGTCTTCGTTGAACATCGGTGTTGATCCCTTGAATCCGACGGCGATCGTGTCGGCGGACGCAACCCTGACGCCGCACCTTGGGGCGACGCCCAAAGTACTCGTCACCCAGAATCTGCAAATTGCGCCGGGGGGTAAGTTTGATCTGACGAACAATGCAGCGGCGATCGATTACTCGTCGGCTGGTACGACGCCGTTTGCGGTGCTCAATGCGCTGATCCAATCGGCCTACAACAACGGGCAGTGGGGCGGCGAGGGTTTGGATCTGAGTTTTACCGGCGATGGCAACGGCTATCGCAATATTGCAATCATAGACAATGCGACGCTTCCGCCGCAGCCGAATCTGGCGCCGCCCGGCTTCGGGATGTTTAATGGTGAAACCATTGGGACGTCGACTGTCCTGCTGCAGTACACGACGACGGGTGACGCGAACCTGGACGGGACGACGAATATCAGTGACTTTCCGGATTTCATCGACTCCTACACCAATTCTCAGACGGGGCCGATGACGTGGTTTGGCGACTACAACCACGACGGCGTGATTGACCTGACGCAGGACTTCCCGCTGTTTGTGGCCGCGTATTTCGCGGGACACGGCACGCAGAACGACCTTGTTGAGGCCATCAACGGCGCGGGCCTATCTGAGGGTGAAACAAATGCGTTGTTGACGGCGGTTCCTGAACCGGGTTCACTGGGCTTGCTGGCGATTGCGGCCGGCGGGTTGTTGCGGCGCAGGCGGATGGCGCGGGCCGGCTAGAACTCGCTGGGAGCCGACTTTACGCCCGCGGGCTGCATCGATCATGACCCGTTTTGAGCGCGTACTGCTGTTCCGCACATTTCTGTTGGGGATCGTCCTTACCATTGTTGTGATTGTGCTCGACCGCGTTGATGCGTTTCGCTCCCTTGAGCGATGGACTTATGACACGCGCGCCAAGCACTTCCAGTATTTTACGCCAAAGCCGACCGACCGCATTCTGCACGTGGATATTGACGATTCGACGTTGCAGTCGGTGGGGGCGTGGCCGTGGTCGCGGACGGTGATTGCAGACATGATTGATGAGTTGCATATGGCCGGGGCGAAGGTGATTGCGATGGATATTCTGTTCTCCGAACCCAAGCCGACGCGGCTTGTGCGCGAAGTGAACGAATCAGTGACCGAGGTGGACGAGGACGGGGAGTTTGCGGCCGCGATACGGCGGGCTGGGTGCGTGCTGGTGCCTTCGAAGTTCAATTTTGCCGAGACGGCCGCGAAAGCTTCGGCCCAGGAGATCGCGATAGCGAAAGCACTTGAGAACGACTGCGAGGCGTCGATCGAGCAAGCCAATGCGGTCCTGGCCAAGCAGGGCGTGAAGGCCGCGGATTCGGATCTTTTCTTTGACGCGCGCGAGCACGCGCTTGCCGTTCGCGTTGAGAAAGCGATGGCCGGCGGTCAACGGTCGCTGTATGAGCTTCGCGAGATGATCCTGCCGCACTCGACTGGCAGCGGTGCATTGCCGCGCCTGCTGGCGAGAGAATATCAGCAGTATGTGGCGGAGCAGGAGGCCAAGCGGTTGACAGTGCCGATTCGTCCGGGAAATATCGCGCCGCTGGGTTCGGGCGCCTCCGTCCTGACAATATCGAAGCTCGCGGCGGCAGCGCAATACACCGCGTTTGTCGATTATCTGCAGGAGCCCGATGGCGTCGTGCGCGGCGTTCCGCTGTTCATTCAACACAATGGACGGCTTGTACCCCAGATGGGCCTGGCGCTTGCGTGCGCGCAACTCGATGCGGATCTGTCGCGAGCCGTGCTTGCCCGCGATCAAGTCACCATACCCGCGAACGGCCGATTGATCACCATTCCGGTCCACACGTATCAGTCGGAGGCCTACGGCGATGTCACGCTGTATATGGATATTCCATGGTTTGGGACGCGCGACTGGAAGACGATGTACGACTATCCAGCGCGGCGCGTCATCGCCCAGCATCTTCCAGCGGTCGAGATCTGGGAGATCAGCCAGCGGCGTGCAGGCGTGGCGAAGAACAATGTGGCCGCGGACCAGGCGCTGCAGGCGCTGTTGTCGACGACCGATCCAGACAAGCTGGCTGAGTATCAGAAGCACGTTCCGGATTTGCATGACGCTACGGTGCGGCAGCCGATCATTGACGCAACGCTCAAGGACATTGTGCCGTTTCTCGAGCAGTACAAGAGTATCAAGCCCGACGAGCTCACCGCCGAGGACCGTGCGTTCATGAGCGCGGCGGATGCGCTGGATCGGGTGGCCGTGGCGAATCGCGATCTAACGTCGCAGATCAACGCGTTGCGGTCGTCGCTGCATCAGCATGCCAACGGTCGAGCGGTGTTGATTGGATGGACAGCGGCGGGGGCGATGGACACCGTCCCGACGAGCATTCATGCGAAGTGTCCAGGCGTGGTGGTTCACGGTGTAGTGTTCAACGCGATCGTGACCGGGCAGATGTGGCAGATGGGTGCGTGGTGGACGGTGGCGCTTATCACGGGGGTGATCGGTTTACTCACGACCGGGATTGTGGCGTGGCTTTCGCCGTGGAAGGCGCTGATGTGCACCGCGGCGGTCATCGGAGGATATACGTTATTGAACTGCTTTGTTCGTTTTGACTATGGCAATTCGATAGTCGGACTGGCGGCGCCGCTGGTGGCATCGGTTGCGGTGTGGTCGGCGTTGACGTTGTCGCGGTTTATTACGGAGATCACCGAGCGGGCGCGGATCAAGAAACGCTTTCAGAAGTATGTGGATCCGAAGCTGGTGAATCATTTGCTGGACAATCCGCACAAGTCCGGAATGGAGGGGGAGCTGCGGGAGATGACCGTTATCTTTACGGATCTGGCGGGATTCACGACTATTTCGGAGAAGCTGCAGGAGGCAGCAGTTCCGCTCTTGAATGAATACCTTTCGCTCATGGTGCCGGTGATCAACAAGCGCGAGGGGTTCATCAACCGGTTCATGGGGGATGGCATTCTATTTTTCTTTGGCGCGCCGATGGATTGTCCAGATCACGCGGTGAGGGCCGTTGCGACTGGCCTCGATATGCAGATCGCGATGATCTCGTTTAATAAGGAACTGGTGGAGCGCGGCCACCAGCCGCTCGCCGTTCGGGTGGGAGTGAGCACGGGGATGATGATTGTGGGCGACGCGGGCGGGGCTGATTTTGCCGAGTACACGGTGCTGGGCGATTGTGTCAATCTTGGGGCGCGGCTGGAGTCGGCGAATAAGGCGACGGGGACGAAGGGACTGGTGAGCGGGCGTACGGAGGAACTGGCGCGGGAGCATTTTCTGTTCCGGCCGATCGCGAGTTTGCAGGTGAAGGGGAAGACGCGCGGGGTGATGACGTTTGAGCCGATCGCGCCCATTGCCGAAGCGACGGACGAGCAGCACCGGTATGTGGCGATGACGAAGACGGCGTTTGATGCTTTTCAGAATCGGGCGTTTGCGGAGTGCATTGTTGCGCTGAATGAGCTGGACGCTGCGTTCGGGGATTCGAAGTTGAGTAAGACTTACCGGCAGATGTGCGAGGAATATCTGGTGGAATGCCCGAAGGATTTTGATGGGCAGATTGTTCTGTCGGAGAAGTGATTTATTTGGGATCCGGGGGCGGGGCGATGCCGCTCATGCCGATGCGAATGTCTATTTCTGTATTTGTAGCCGGGGATTTTAATCCCAGGTCGGATCCTTTGAGCGTCATCCAGGCGTTGAGTTGCAGGGAATCGACGGCCGGGTCGACTTTGTTGGGGCCGCGGTAAATGCCCTGGGCCTTTCCGAAGGCGACGGTGACTTTGGGGGTGACGGGGATCTTTTGGCCGGCGAGTTCGAGGGTGCCCTTGGCATCGTAATAATCGACGGTGCGCTTCTGGGGTTTTCCTTTTGCATCGGCGCTGGTCAGTTCGATGGTTTGGAGTTTTCCGAGGGAGTCGAGCTTGAACTGAAGGGCCGGTGCTTCCTCGGATTTGAATAGTTCTCCGAGGAGACGGAGCGATTGATCGCCTTTGGACTGGCAAGCGGAGGTGCAGGAAATGCTTGCGGTGGCGGTGAGTTGGGCGTTTTCTACTTTGGCCGTGCCTTCGACGGATTTTCCGTAGAGGAACGATGGCCAGAATTTGGCGGAGCGATCGCGGAATTCGGCGTCTACGGTGACCCACTTGGGGATGTCGGGTTTGAAGAGGAAGGTTGTTGCGTCGGGCGGCGTGGGGGCGGTGTGTTTTCCTTTTCCAGCCGCGCTGCGCTCGAAACTTGCGCTGGTTGGGCCGGGTGTGGTGGGGACGTTGCTGGCGTCGGGCGTGGGCGCATCTTCGGTGGAGAGGTCGAGGAGGACTGCGTAACCGTCGGTCCAGCCGCCGGCGTAGTTGGGCTGGAGTGCATTGACGGTTGGTGTTGCTGGTTGTTGGGCGTCTTCTTCTTTGGTGGCGCTGCCTACGAAGAGAGCCCGTTGTTTGCTGGTGACGATGCCCCAGCCGGCGCGCTCGTGGGTCACTTCGGCGCCTCCTGTGCCGGGAATGATGGAGCAGAAGCGAACGCCGGTGAGATCGGGGCGGAGGACCGCGACGTATTCGCCGGAGGCGGGAGCGTCGGAGAGTTTGTTGTGGGTTTGCCAGAGGTAGGAGGCGGAGCGGCCGGCGATGCAGACGGAGCTGTCTTCGGCTTCGGCCATGTTGTCGATGAAGACGCTGTTGGGCTTGCCGGTGGGGCCGAAGGCGAGCCAGAGGGTCCAGGCGGTGACGTGGAAGTCGTTGTGGTCGAGACGGACGAGGTAGGCGGCGCTGAGGACGCCTGCACCGGCGGCGTTGATGCCGAGGCCGGGGAGGGTGACGCTGGTGCGCATGTCGGCGGGTTGGGCGGTCATGACGCTGTTGCCGCCGTCGGACCATGCCTGGAAAAGGATGTTGCCCTGGTGGTCGTGGGTGAGGAAGCGGATGGCGGAATCGGAGACGAGGCGGCTATTGTCGAGGCCGACGTAGGGGCCGGGCCAGTCGTAAAGTTGATATTTTAGAGAACAATCGGAGTTGTGGATGTTGAGGGTGGGGCAGCGCCAAGGTTCGCGGCCGGTGGGCCAGTGGTGTTCGCCGCCGACTGCTATGGATCCGTCAATGGGGCTGATGGAGGTTGTTTTCTTTACGCCGCCGGGGATGACGGTGGATTTGGAGAGTTTGCCGGCGGGATTGAAGAAGTAAGCCTGCTGGGCGAGGAAGTGGATGGAGTTTTCGTCGACGGAGAGTTGGGGCGCATCACATTGGCCTTTGGCGTGCCTGACCCATTCGACTCTGTCTGCGCTGGGGGAGAGTTTGGCTATGAAGGCGTGGTCGCACTTGCCGTCTTTGCGCGCGACTTCGGGGGCAACGGAGAGTTCTTCAATCTGGCCGCCGAGGTTGGTGATGTTGTCGGTGGCACGGCCGGCGATGTAGATGCTGCCGTCTTTTGCGACGGCGGCGGAGGTGAGGGCGGCACTGGTCCAGGGGAGGCGATGGACGGAGAGGATCTTTTTCAGATCGGGCGAGCAATGGACGAGGAAGCCGGTTACGCCGGCGTGACGCCAAGACGGCTTTTCGAAGATTGGCTTGCCTTCTTTGTCGACTTTCGGCTGGTCGCCGGTCTTGGTGTGTTCTATTTCCGGGACGCGTTTGGCCTCGGGTGGGGCTGGGAGGTCGGTGCCGATTGTTTTTACGTCGGCCAAGTCGAAGAGTGGGCCGGCGATGTTGCCGGCGAGGATGATGCTGCCATCGGGGAGGAAGCCGCCGGAGACGAGCCATTCGTTGCCTTTGCCGCCGATGAAAGTTGCGGCAAGGACTTTGGCCTGGTCGGGGGTGTCTTTCCAGAATTTGGGTTCGTAGGGCGCGGGTGGTGGGGCGGCGATGGCCGTGATTGGCGCGAGTAATGCAATCGCAGTGAGAAGGGCTTTGGTGTTCATGGTTTTTACTTCTTTCCCGCGAGCTGCTCTATCACTGCGAAGAGGGCCTGGGTGCCGGCCGGACCGTTGCCGGCGGCTTGGGCGGCGCTGAAGAGCTGGTGGACCAGGGACGCGGCGGGGATGGGAACTTTGGATTGCTGTGCGGCCTGCATGACGAGGCGGAGGTCTTTTTGCTGGAGGTCGATAGTGAAGCCCGGAGAGAAATCGTGCGCGACCATTTTTGGGCCGAGGTTGGTGAGTTGCCAGGAACCGGCTGCGCCGCCGCCGACCGCGGCGATGGTTTTGGTGAGGTCGAGGCCGTTTTGTTTGGCAAAGACCAGGGCCTCGCAGACGCCGAGGTTCGTGATGGTTACGAGAATCTGGTTAACGAGTTTGGTGAACTGGCCGGTGCCGCTCTCGCCGCAGTGGGTGATGGTTTTGCCAAAGGCGCGCATGATGGGTTCGGCGGTCTGGAAGGCGGAGGATTCGCCGCCGACCATTATGGAGAGGGTGCCATTGCGCGCGCCGACGTCGCCGCCGCTTATGGGGGCGTCGAGGAGTTGTGCGCCGCGCGTCGCAAGTTGCGCGGCCATGTGTTTCGTGGCGGTGGGGGAGATGGTGGAGTGGTCAACGACGATGAGGCCGGGCCGGGCGGTGGAGAGGAGGCCGTTGTTGCCGAGGATGACCTGCTCAACATCGGGGGTGTCGGTGACGCAGATGAAGACTACATCGGCATC
>JBBRHH010000305.1:0-7294 GCA_038222915.1 Tepidisphaerales bacterium | reverse complement strand
GGGGGGGGCGGGGGGGGGGGGGGCCGGGGGGGGGAGCCGGGCAGCCGGGGGGTGGTGGGGGGGGGGGGGGCCCCGGGGAGGATTTTACGGATTATCGGCGGGAAAGGGGGTTCAGACTGTTGTTGCCCGTGGGGCAACTTCAACTATAATATGCATCGTCGTTGTTCGAGAGTCGTAACTGGTCGAAGGATCGCCGCATGAATGATATTACGGCTGAGGATGATGACGACGGTGCGTGGCAAGACCAATGCTTTCGGCTCCTTCGGCTGGCGGTGGCGATCGAGTTTGAACATCGCGGCAGTGTTGACGATCCAGCCTCGCCGCTTGCATGGGCGATGGCCGATTTGAAACTCGTAGCCCGCGATTTGTTCGACGCGCTTATTGACGGCAGTCGCGACCGAGCAACGTTTCACTTTAGCGAATTACGTACGCTGGCAGCAGAAATTTATCGCCTTGGTGGCTGAAAGAGGACACAATGCACGTCCGCAGGCAAGTATCATCCGAATTATCTGCTCAGCTTGTCGAGTATCTACTCGGATCGCTTGGCAAGACACAGGATCAGCTTTCCGAGGCGCTGGAGGTTTCGCCGACGTTTATCAGCCGCGTACGAAGCGGCGAGCGTTCGTTCACGCTGGAGCACCTTGAACTCATCGAACAACTAGTTCGCAAGCCACTTGGTGTGATTCTACTGGCGGCGAATCCGCCGAAATCTCCGAATAAGGAAACCACGAAGATTCAGAAATTGGCCATGCAAATGCTTCGAGAGGCTGATAGTGCAATTGCTTCATCGCGGAAAATGGCGCGTTCATAACATTCCTGATCCGCTTTGTCCGTGCAGTTGGTTAGTTCGCCGCATGCTTGCCATTTGCGCGCGCTGCGAATCCCCGTTATTATCTCCGCTGCTTCACCGGCCTTTTGCAGGAGCAGAATTTTCATGGCCGCTACTGGGAACAAAGTTTTATCGAAGATGCTGGATCGGCTTTTTGCTGCGCTGATCAATGGGCCGGCCTTGAACTGCCGGCCGCATTCCAGTCGGCAGCGGTTTGATTTTACGCATCTGGCCAAGTTGCAGGATTTGTCATCGGAGGAGGCGTTTCGCGCGCTGCTGGGGGAGGAACGTTGTTTCAAGGTGACGTCGAAGGTCGCCATGCCGCCTCGGCGGAAGTCTTCGGCCAAGCGGGTGTTGGATTCGCATGGGGAGGGAGAGGAGACGCCGGTGGAGGAGCCGATTTCGCCGCAGGAGCGGGCGGCGCAGCAGGCGTGGGCGGAGCAGCAGTCGATCTTGTCGAAGGTGCGGACGATTGCAGAAGATGCGCGGACGTATGAGAACGATACAGGGGTTCATGTGCTGCATGTGGGGTTTCCGCTGTTGAGTCTTCCGCCGGGGAAGTCGGGGTTGCAGCGCGGGGTTTCGCGGCGGATTCTTGCGCCGCTGGCTTTTGTGTCGGTGAATCTGACGCTGAAGGCCGGGCCTTCGCCTTCGATTTTGCTGGAGTGCAAGGGGGAGGGGGCGGATCTGGTGGTGCCGAATATTGCGCTGCTTTCGTGGCTGGAGCGGCAGACGGGGCAGACGTCGTCGGAGTTGTTTTCAGATGAGGCGGGAGAGGACCCGTGGAAGGAGATCGGGGCGATTGTGCGGCGGATCAGCGAACTTTTGCAGATGCCGGTGCCGGAGTTTTTGAATGTGGAACCGGATTCGTTTGCGGCGCTGAAACTGCAGGCCGCGCCGCGGGCGGATGATCCGGATGCGAGGCCGACGATTTTGCCGGCCGCGATTGTTGGACTGTTTCCGACGACGAATCAGGGACTTTTGCGCGATACGCAGACGTTGCTGGAGGGGCAGGATGTTGCGGGGCCGCTGGAGAGTTTTATTCGGCGGGATGCGACGTTGATTGCGACGGAGGAGGTGAAGCCGGTCGAAGCTGCGGCTGCGCCGGTGCAGCTTGAGGCGACGGAAATTACGCAGCAGCGGCTGGTGAGCGCGGCCGACCCTTGTCAGACGCGGGCGGTGAAACTCGCGCGGACTGCGCCGGGGTTGGTGATTCATGGGCCGCCGGGGACGGGGAAGAGCCAGACGATTACCAACATCATCGGTGACCACCTGGCGCGCGGGGAGCGGGTGCTGCTGGTGTGCGATAAGCGGACGGCGCTGGATGTCGTCGTCAATCGGCTGGAGTCTCTGGGGCTGGGGCGGTTGTGCGCGATTGTGCATGATCCGCAGCGGGATCAGCGCGAGTTATACAAATCGATTCATGAGCAACTGGATGGGCTGACGGATGTGCGCAGTGAGGCTTCGGCCGAGGCGCGGTTGGGCGAGACCGATGCGGAGTTGGAGCGGTTGCATGCGGAGTTGCTGGAATATCACGGTGCGCTGATGTTTCGGCGGGATGGGGCGGGGGCTTCGTTTCATGAGTTGATGGGGCAGTGGCTTTCGCTCCCTTCGCAGCAGGTGGATTTCAAGGAGGCGCTTCTGGCGGAGATTTCGCCGCAGGTGCTGGAGGCGCAGGTGCGGCCGATCCTGGAGGTGTTGGAGCGCGGGATTACGGTGGGGTATCCGAAGAATCCCTGGCGGGAGGCGGCGGGGATTGGCCTGGGTGATTTTCTGGCGACGCCGATGGAGAACGTGCGGACGGCGGCCGACGGGTGTGTGAGCGCGGCGAAGGCGGCGGATGAGACGGCCGATGCGGCGATTCCGGCGTTTTCGGCTTTGCCGGATTTGATGGTGCAGGCGAATGCTCGGGCGGAATTTGCGGGGACCATCGCGCAGGTGGTTCAGGATTGCGATCCGGCGATTTTGGCGAAGTGGGCGGGGGTTGAGATTGCGCGGGTGCGCGCGGAGCGGCAGAAGTTAACCGCGGTTGCGCCGCTCATGCAGACGTTGCGCGGCGGCGGGCTGGATGCGGAACTGTCGTTGGTGATTCGGGCGCAGACGCCGGCGCTTCTACAGATCAATCATCAGTTGGCGGCGCTGGAGCAGTACATTGAAATTGCGTCGAAGTGGTATGGGTTTGTGTTTTTCAAACGCAAGTCGCAGGCGCTAGCGGCGATGACGCCGTATGGGGTGTCGCTCAATGCGGCGAATGCCGGGCGGCTGAAGGTGTTTCTGGATGGGTTGCGGGCGCGGCTGCTTTTGCAAACTGTGGTTGGGGATTTGATTCAGAAACCGGCCGGGGCTTCGCTGGAGGGTGATGAGTTGCTGAGCTCTATGTTGAGTCAGCATACTGCGCTGTTTGATCTGCTGATTGCGGCGCATGATCGGCCGGAGCTTGTTTCGATTGTGGAACCGCTACGGAAGGCGTTGATTGATCCGTCGGCTGTGCCGTTGCTGTTTGAGGGGTTGAAGAAGTCTGTGGCGCGGGCTCGGTCGCTTACGAGTCTTTTTCAGACTTTGCACTCTACGGGGCTGTTCAATCCCGAGTGGGTGGAGGCACGTGCGGCTTCTGCGCGAGGCAATGGATTGCTTGGCGAGACGTTTCAATCGCTGCGCGAGCAGGTGAATTCGCTGGAGGGTGTGCTGCGGATCTCGGATTCGCTGGAAGCGATGCCGGGTGGATTGGCTAGCGCGGTCGCGCCGCTTTTGAGTGAGAGTGTTGGGCCGGAGGCGGGGCTGATGGTTTTGCGGAAATCTTCGCTGGCGCTGGAAATTGGCCGGCGATTGAAGCAGGATCCCGGGTTGCAGAAGGTGGATGGGCAGCGGTTGAAGACTGCATTTAATCGCTATCGTGGCCTGGAGCAACAGAAGAAAACACTTGTGCGGGATGCGATCCTGCATCGTTGGATTTCTCGGCAGAAGGAACGGGTGCTGGCGAGCACGGGGTCGCGGCTCAACAGCGCGGGCGCGGACCTGCGGCGGCGGCTGACCTCGCGCGGGCAGAATGCGATGCGGCTGCGGCAGGTGATTGCGGTTGGCCAGCAGGTGGAAGGGGGCGATCCGCTGTTTGATCTTCGGCCAGTCTGGATGGCGAGCCCGGAGACGGTGGCGCAGCTCTTTCCGCGGTTGCCGCTGTTTGATGTGGTGGTTTTTGATGAGGCGTCGCAGTGCCGGTTAGAGGAGGCGCTGCCGGTGCTGCTTCGGGCGAAGCGGGTGGTGATCGCGGGTGATCCGAAGCAACTGCCGCCGACGCGGTTTTTTGAATCGGCGCTGGTGGCGAGCGAGGAGGATGAGATTGAAAGCGACGATCAGCTTTTCGAATCGCAGCAGGGAGAGATTGAAGACCTGCTGGGCGCGGCGCTGAACCTGGGCGTCGAGCAATGCTATCTGGATGTTCACTATCGATCGCGGAATGCGGATCTGATTCAGTTCAGCAACCAGCAGTTTTACAACTCGCGGCTGCAGCCGATTCCGGGACATCCGGCCAATCGCAGCCGGTATGCGCCGATGACGGTTTACAACGTGGGCGGAACATATGACAAGCGGAGCAATCCGGCGGAGGCGGATCGGGTGGCGCAGATCGTGCAGGATTTGTTGAAGCGGGCGAAGCCGCCGTCGATTGGTATTGCTTGCTTTAATCTGCAACAGCGCGATTTGATTGTGGAGCGGCTTGAATTGCTGGCGGGAGAGGATGGGGACTTTCGTCAGCGGCTGGCCGATGCGCGGGTGCGGCGTGGGCCGGCTTCGTTTGAGGGGCTGTTCATAAAGAACCTTGAGAACGTGCAGGGGGATGAGCGCGATCACATGATCATTTCCACGACGTACGGGCCTGATCCGGCCGGGCGGTTTTACCGGCGGTTTGGGCCGTTGGGGCGCGCGGGTGGCGGACGGCGCCTGAATGTATTGGTGACGCGGGCGCGTGAAGAGGTGCATCTGGTGACATCGATTCCGGCGAGCGTGTATCGCGCGTTGCCGCCTGTTCCGCCGAATGAAACTCCGGGCGGCGGGTGGCTGCTGTTCAGCTATTTGTGTTATGCCGAGCAGATTGCGCAGGGGTATGAGGTGGCGCATGCGGCCGAGTCGGAGCCGGAGCAGGAAGTGAAGGCGGCGGTGCAACGGCGGGTGACGGAATTTCCGTCGGCGTTTTCCACGGCGCTAGCCGACACCTTGGCGACGGCGCACAACGTGGGGAGTGAAGTGCCGTGGGGGAATGATGGGTTCTGCATTGACCTGGCGTTGCAGCATCCGCATCGGGCAGAGGAAGTGACGATTGGCGTGATGTGCGATCTGACGCGGTATGGCCGGGCGCAGGACCCGGTGGAGTGGGAGGTATTTCGGTCGGGGATACTGGAGGGGCAGGGTTGGAAGCTGCACCGGCTGTGGACGCCGCAGTATTTCCGGGATCGGGAGGGATCGACGCAGGCGATTTTGCAGGATGTGAACGAGGCGCTGGCGACGGAGCAGGAGAAGGATGCGATCAAGGTGGTGGGGACGAAGGATATGGTTTGAGCAGTCATTGACACGTTTTTTGGATCGAATAGTCTCACCGGCCATGCGCTCCCGCGCCTTACGTCTTGCTCTGCTGTTTTTTCAGGCCTTGTGGCTGAATGTGGTTTTGCCGGGGCATCAGCGGGGGGCGCTTACGCTGCCGGGGACTGATGAATGCGATTCTTGTGAGCGCGTTGATTCGCGGTGCACGCATTGTTATTCGCAAGCTACCGAGACGCAGAAAAAGCATTTGCCGACGCCTGGCGAGAAGGCCCGGTGTGCACTTTGTTTTTTTGCGGCGCGGCTGACTGTTCCGGGGTCGATCGATCTGAGTCCGCCGCCGCATCGGTTTGTGAAATGTGTTGCGGTGCCTCGGCCGGGCGGATTTGATTCGGCTGAATATTTTGCCACCTACCTTGGCCGCGCTCCTCCCGTCGCGGCCTGATCGCTTTTGCTTCATTTCAATTTGAGTTCGTGCGCAATCGGTGATTGTGCTTACGTCTATCGCTCACGTTCTCTGGGAGTTTGACCATGCATTCACGAACCAACTGCGGCCTTGTCGCCGCGATTCTGCTTGTCACGATCGCTTTTGTTCCATCCACCGTTTTCGCAAATCATGGCCCGGGCGCTTCGGGGGGCGGGAGCGCGACCATCTCCGGCGAAACCTTGAAGCCGGGCAGCTTTGAACTTTCACTGCGCGAGGATTTCAGTGACTTTCAGAGTTTTTCGCGCTCGGCCGCGACGAGCCGGGCTTTGAAGGGCGGGGGCTTTGATGCACTCGATCATGGGTTCATTACCACCGGCGAACTGGCCTATGGGATTGTTGAGAATCTTCAGGTGAGTGTCGGGCTGGGATACTTTGTTGGCCACGATTTTCTGAGCGCCGATCGCGAAGAGGACAACTCGGTCACCATCTCGCACGCGAAACCCACCGGGCTGACGGATATGCCGCTGCTGCTCAAGTATCGCTTTCTTCAGGGGAAGCCGGGGAATATGGCGATTGTCGCGGGCGTTAAATTTCCGACCGGGCGGGACAACGTTCATCTGGCCAATGGAGGTCTGCTCAGTCCCACCGACGAGCCGGGGACCGGCGCGTTCGACTATCTAGTCGGGCTGGGCTATTCAAGATTTCTCACGTCGCACCTCACGATGGATGCCAGCTTCTTTTACACATTTCGATCGCGCCATGATGATTTTCGGGTCGGTGATCGATTCGATGTCGGGCTGGCGTTCGCTTATCGAATCACCGAATCGGTGAAGACATTTCCGCAGTACAGCGTGTTTAGCGAGTTGAACGATGTCCACCTCGGGCGCGATACCGAAGGAGATGCGAAGGATGCGAACAGCGGAAGCAACACGCTTTACGTTACCCCTGGCGCACGAATCCGGTTCAGCCCGCTGGTTGCGCTGACGGTTGCGCCGTCTTTCCCGATTGTGCAGGACCTGCACGGGAACCAGGGAGAGGTGCGGTTCAAGCTGGCGGTGACACTCTCCTTTTCGTTCTAACAACTTCGGTGGGTTTTACGTCGTATAGAGAGTGGCCGGTGATTTGAGGAACCGATATGAAATACCAACTCGCGAAAGTGCTGATCGTTTATTGCGCGCTCGTTTTGCTTGCCGGGTGCGCCGGTCCGGGCGTTACCGATTCGGCCGCCACTGCGCCGTCGGCGAACGGGAAGCAGTCGTGTCATGCTGAGTGCCTGGTGTGCAAGTACGACGCGGATCTGGCGTGCATTGATGTGGATGTCGATAAGACCACGCCGGAGTACACCTACAACGGCAAGACTTATTACTTCTGCAGCAAGGAATGCCACGATAAGTTTGTGAAGACCCCCGCCAAGTACCTCGCGGGGAACTAGCCTGCTATACTCCGCGTCCCTTTCAACACACGCGGAGGAACATTCGCAATGGGCTATCTTCTCGGGATCGACATCG
>JBBRHH010000304.1:0-7325 GCA_038222915.1 Tepidisphaerales bacterium | reverse complement strand
GGCATCGAAACGTCTTTGATCACGGTCGCCGATTTCAAAGGCCGGAAGATTCTCAACTATCGCCTCTCGCGGGTCGTGTTCGCAACACAGGGCGGCGCAAAGTTCGATATGGGTCCGGCGGGCAAGGATGAGTTCGAATGCGGCGGCATCATGGAGTTTTCCGGCTCGCCATTCTGCATCAGCGCCTCAAATGTAAACTGATTTTCCAGAACCGCTCAGCCGCAGAATCACCTCCTGTGCCGACGACCGCCATTCCGCCGCCACGGCGCTCTCGGACAACCCATCCCCAAGCATTGTTACCTCATCGCCAACTCGATCCTTCGGCCCGATCTCCACAAACGCGCTCTGCATTCCAACTTCAATGATTCGACGCAAATGGCCATTGATCAGGCATGGCCCGGTTCGCACACCATTTGAATAGCCCGCCAGAATCACACCATGTCGCTCGACCTCAAATCCCGTATAACCGGCCGGGCCATGCGTGTCGTGCACCTCAACAAGTGGCGTGCTCACCCGAACCGCGCCGCGATAAAGCGCCAGCCCCGGCCGAACCGCGTTGAGATGTGTCGAAGGATCATCCAGCAGGGCGCTTGCTGCGGCGTGAAGATAAAGATTGCGCTGACTTATCAAATTAAGTAGCAAATGTGCCTGCTCCGGCTGAACCGCGTGTGTAAACGCCTCAGACCACTGGACTGACTCCAGCGCCTGCTTCAATTGAGAGGCCGGCCAGGTGAATCGCTGCATTCCAGTATCCACACACAAAACGGGTCCCGCCGCCCTGAGCGCGTTCGCCTGTTCAACCGACGTCACCGCCGGGCGGGCATGTTGTCGAAAATATTCCGCCGGATCGCGCGTGGCAGGGGGGCCAAGCACCAAGACCGGCTTCCCGGTGCGCCCCCACAAGTCCGCCTGCACGGCCTCCCGAAGATCGAACACACAAAATCCATCCACCAGATCCCCGATTGCCCCGGCAACAGCCGACGCCCCAAGCCCGTATGCGTCGGCCTTCACGACGGCCAGGAGATCAGCGTTTGTCTTGCGCCGCACCTCCGCGACGTTTTTCCGGACACGGCCCAGGTCGACCTGTACCACCACAGCAGGGGAGCGATGCATGCACGCATTGAACCGGCACACGTCGCTTGCGTCCATTATTCAAACTTGCCCGTCCGATATTTCCACACCGCCTTAGGATCGTTTACTTCCGTCTGTAACGACGGTGCGGCCCGTTTATGGCCGATAGAACCTCTGGAGTTCCACAAATGAAGTGCTGTGCGATTTCGATTCTGATCGCGATGGCCATCTCGGCGGGCGGGGCGCTGCATGCAGCCCCCACCCCCGACGCGGCCTGGTCGCAACTGCTACAGGAATTCACAGTCGCAATCAGCACGGGTGACGAGCCAACCACCCGCTCGCAACTGGGCAAGGATGCAGCGCTCCACTCCTTCGGGATGAAGGCCGAGGACCTGAAAGGATTGATCGCCCGCACCAACCACGGCGCAGTGCTCGGCGCGGCCGCCTACGTCCACGCGCCCGCTGGCATGGCCGCCGACATCCGATCATTCTTCCAGAAATCAAAGGTCGTGGGCGAAGAAGTGAAGCGTCGATTCGACCCCTCAGACGACGATCTCGACACCGCCAACAAATTAGCCGTTGCCTGGCTCGAGCAGGCCGTTGGTGCGAAGGTCGGTGACAATGTCGGCGTCATCGTTCTGTGGTGCCCGAAGCAGAGCTACGCGACCAACAGCCAGGATCAGGAACCGGTGATGGAAGCCGTGTTCGTCCTCGTCCGTGCCGGCGTCGAGAACAGTGAATTGCGCGTGCAGGATGTCGCTTTCGGCAATCCCGTTGAAGAAACCGTCACACGACGCAAATAGGATCAGTTTGACGTATTGCGCGCGCCGGCGGGCACCACCAGTTGATCTCCCACCGACACTCCGGACTTGGCAGCCTCGCCCAGATTCAATTCAACCGCCCACTTCGCCGGCAGCACGCTCTTGGTTTGGGTCGTTACATCCAGGGGTTTCATTTGCCGGATCGACACCACCCGTTCATCTTCGCTGACGAAAATGATGTCCAGAGGGATGTACGTGTCCTTCATCCAGAAGTTGCGTTCGATCGAGTCTTTGAAAACGAAGATCATGCCACGGTCCTGCGGCATCGATTGGCGGTTCATCAGCCCGGTCATCCGCACCGACTCGCTGTCCGCCACCTCCAGTTGAAAGGTGGCGTTCCCGATTTTCATCGACACCGCGCTCTGTGGTTTGGTGCGGCAACCGGCGATCGCGATGAGAAACAGCAGTGTCGAAAACGCCAGTCGGCGCACAAGCGCGGTCTTCGCGCGGGTTATAGTCATTTGCATCTCGATCATGAGGCTCTCTGTTCCCGACGACTCTCCCGCATCTTCATCGTCAGGCGCAGATCAATCAACACCAGCGACACAATGACCAGTAGCAATACGCAATCGCACATCCAAATCAGGAAGAACGCCTTTGTCGGATGATTCGAGTCCACCGCATAGACTCCAGCGAATAGTCCGATGCCAAGCAGGAGCATCATGAGGCCATTGCTGCGTCGGAAAAACACGCGCCGTCGATTATCGCTTTGGGACTCCAGCACCGACAAGTTCTGTGCCGCCCGCGATCCCAAAAGATAGTACGCGCCGGCCGAGGTCACCAGCGCCGCGAAGATTCCCGGAACGTAAAACATTGCCTCACTTTCCCGAGATCAGCGCATCGACCTTCGCCGCACAAATAAAATCGTTCTCGCTCAACCCGTTAACGGCATGGGTGCTGTACTTCACTTTGCACCTGTTATATCCAACTTCGAGATCGGGGTGATGATCCTCCCGATGTGAAACGAATGCCGTCGCATTCACAAACGCCATCGTCTCATAGTAGTTCTTGAACTCAAATGTCTTTTCGATATGGCCGCCGGCGTAGGCCCATCCGGGTATCGCCTTCAATAGATCCGCCGCCTGCGACGCATCCAGCGCCGGCGTATTCTTCGCCGGTGGAGTACAGTGTTTTTTTAGCAAATCGCTCATGAATCCGTCTCCTTAATCAGATTATCTTCCCGCACCTCCCGCAGAGTGTCGATGGGAGAATTGGAAAAAGTCTGCACGTTTTCACTGCTTGCCCTCGTAGGGAATTGTCCTACGATCAAATGACATTCGAAACCATGCGCTGGATCTTTGGCGACATTCACGGAATGCTCAAACCGCTCGAAACGCTGCTCGAGGCGGTCATGCGCGTCGATCGGGATCCATTGTTCCTGTTCGTGGGCGATTACGTGAATCGGGGCCCGGATTCCAAAGGGGTCATTGAGCTGCTGCTGTCCCTGCCCAGCGCACGATTCTGCAGGGGAAATCACGACGACATTTTCGATCTCGTCGTCAATGGCCGCTGTTACGCGGACAACGCCACCGAAGGCAACCGCATGTCGGCGTTGCGGTGGTTTCTCCAGCACGGCCTTGACCGAACTTTTATTAGTTACGGCGCCGAACCTGCCGACCTGGAATATCTCATCGGTAGTCCCTCCACCCAGCGCGTCGAAACGCTGGTTTCACTTGTGCCCGAGACACACCGTCAATTCGTGCGCTCGCTCCCAGGCCTGCTCGAGTTCCCCGACATATTCGTGGCCCATGCCAAATGGAGCGTTCTGGCGCCCACCGAACTCCCGAGCCTCGCCGTCGAACTTTCCGCGAAAGCCGTTCTGCGGCACAACATCATCTGGGGCCGCTACACCACCGCCGAACTTCGCATCGACAAACCGTGGGAGCGAACCGGGTTCTTTGGTCACACGCCAGTAACCCACTACATTGATGCCAGACACTCCGATGACTTGGTTCCCCTCATCGGCCCGCGGATCGTGCTGGTCGACACCGCGGCCGCCCTCTCCGTTGGCGGTCGCCTGACTGCCTATTGCGCCGAGACAGATCAATATCTTCAGTCGGATCACTTCGGCAACTTCGTCGAACCCATGGCGAAGCGAAAACCGTAACCACCGTCACTATGACACGCGACCTCGCTCCCCATCGACTGAAGATTGCGCTCATCGCTCCGCAGATCGCTCCAAACACCGGCAACATCGCCCGGCTCTGTGTCGCAACAGCGACTGAGCTTCATCTGGTTCGACCCCTCGGTTTTGTGCTAAATGATAAGGCCCTCCGCCGAAGCGCCATGGACTACTGGCCACGGCTCCAACTGCATGTTCATGACGATCTGAGCGCATTTCTCGCTGTGGTAGGGGAGTCGCGTCGGTGGTTGTTTACGTCGAAGGCCAGCACAACGCTCTGGGATGTGCACTTCAATGATGGAGACTGGCTGATCTTCGGAAACGAGTCGCACGGACTTCCAGAATCGTTCGTCGATGCAAACGTGAGCCGAACCGTCCGAATTCGGCAATCGCCAGGTGAAAGATGCCTCAACCTCTCAACAGCTGTTGGAATTGGACTTTATGAGGCGCTACGACATGGTGTTTAGCGCTAGAGACTTCAGAACGCTGGTGTATACTGAACTAGAGCCAAAATAGCGTGAGTTGACTTATGACAGCTACCCTCACCCCTCCGATTATTCGCGATGAGACGTCTTATTCCGTCGTCATGTACGACATGAGCTGGAAGATTTACGAGGCTCTCCTGGACGAAATCGGCGACCAGAACATTCGCATCACCTATGACGAAGGCGCGCTGGAACTCATGCCGCCACGTTCAGCACACGAAGGCTGGAAGAAGATCATTGGCGGGTTGATCGAGGTGATGGCGGTTGAATTGAACATTCCAATGTGCCGCCTTGGATCCACAACCTTTAAGAGACAGGACTTGGCGAAAGGCGTGGAGCCGGACGAATGTTATTACGTCCAGAGGGAACGCATGGTCCGTGGCGTCAACGACATCGACTTGAAACACAATCCACCGCCGGATCTTGTTGTGGAGGTGGATGTCAGTCATCTTACCATCAGCAAGCGAAGCATATATGCCGCGATGGGAGTGCCCGAGGTCTGGCGATTTGATGGCGAGGTCCTTGAGACATTTCATCTTGATCAGGACGGAAAATATCGAGCGTCCGACAAGAGTCTCGCATTTCCGTTTCTCCATCCGGTGTCGTTGCTTCCTTTTATCCAGATGTCAACGGATATAGGCGAAACAACTCGGCTACGTTCGTGGCGGGATTGGGTCGCAAAAAACCTCCCCACCCGCACATAAGCGTAAACCTTCAACTTCCCCACTTGGCAACGCCCCGCCATCTAGACTACATTGCTTCAACTTACGGAACGACTCCGCAGCAGATGTACGGGAAGGCATGTTCATGCAGGAAGCGACGACCAAGTCAATCTATGACTTTCATTCCGCGTTTTACGACGTGACCTTCGGCCGTCTGGTTCGCCGTCGCATTGGCCGAGCCATTTCCCATATGAACATCCGTCCAGACGAATTCGTCTTGGATCTCGGCATCGGGACGGGCGCTTCACTCGGCTTCTACCCCGATCGCTCCCGAATCGTCGGAATCGACCTGTCCGGCGGCATGTTGCGCGAAGCCCGCAAGAAACTGACCCAAAAACGCCTCGATTCCACCTCGCTCTTCCAGGCCGACGCACTCCATCTGCCCTTCGCGGACAATAGCTTCGACCATATTTTCATCAGCCACGTCATCAGCGTGGTGAGCGATCCATATCGCCTGGTTCGCGAAGCTCAGCGGGTGGCAAAAGCTGGTGCTCGAATCGTTATTCTCAATCACTTCCAGTCGAGCAACCGCTTCATCGCGCTGGTCGAGAAGTGGCTCTGCCCGCTTTGCACCAAGCTCGGCTGGCGTACCGACCTCGCCCTGCAGGATCTGATTCGCCGCACCGGCCTGCAGATCGACTTCCGTTACAAGCTGGAAAGCATCGACCTCTGGGAAACCGTCGTCATTAATAATAACAAGTCGGCGTTGTTCGATAATCGCCCGTCGGCCGACGTCAGCATCCCCGATGGCGTAGTTCTCGCCGCTTGACATCTCCCACACTGTCGCTAGACTTTTCGCTCCCTTTAAGAGCCCGCTCCGGCGATGCGTTACTGGGGTTTCACTCTGTCGCGGACACGCTGAAGGAACGAAAAATGAGTACGTATATGCCCAAGCCGGGCGAAATCAAATGCGACTGGCACCTCGTCGATGCCACCGACCTGGTGCTCGGCCGTCTTGCCTCCAAAGTCGCCTTGCTCCTCCAGGGAAAGAACAAAGCCACCTACACCCCGCACGTTGATACCGGTGATTTCGTCATCGTTTTGAACGCCGACAAGGTCAAAGTCACTGGCAAGAAAGCCGATGTGCTGGAATACGACACCTACTCCCGCTATCCGGGTGGCCGTCATCTTTATTCCTTCAAGCACATGCACGCCAACAAGCCCGAAAAGCTCCTCGAACTCGCGGTGAAGCGAATGCTTCCCAAGAGCAAGATGGGCCGCAACATCCTCGGCAAGCTCAAGATTTATCGCGGCACCGAGCATCCGCACAGCGCTCAGCAACCCAAGGAACTCAAACTTTTCAAGTAGTCGAACAGGCACGAGTCAATCGCCGACAATCCCAAAGTGAAGAGGGTTGCCGAATAGAGTCAGGACAATTTCCCATGGCCGAAACAGAGACCGCTGAAGAAACCAAGACCGTCGCAGAGGCGCCGGCAGCCCCGCAGTCCCACCGCACCTACGTCTGGGGTACTGGCCGCCGCAAGAGTTCCGTCGCCCGCGTTCGGGTTGCCCCGGGTAGCGGTAAGATCGAAATCAATGGCCGCACGCTCAACGAGTATTTCACTGGCGAGCGCGATCGCAAAGCCATTTTTGGCCCGTTGGAAGTCACCAACACCGGCGGAAAAATGGACATCTGGGTCAACACCGATGGCGGTGGCCCGACTGGCCAGGCCGATTCCATCATTATGGGGCTGGGCCGTGCCCTCCTGAAGTATGACCAAACGCTGGAAGCCCCCCTTCGAGGCGCCGGCTTCCTCACCCGTGATAGCCGCATGAAGGAACGCAAAAAATACGGCCAGCGTGGTGCCCGTCGGAAATTCCAGTTTTCCAAACGATAATTGGTTCCGTCGTTTTAAACCTACTTTCAATCAACCCGGGCCGCTTGGCCCGGGTTTTTCATTCGCTGCCCCTCTTAATCTGGGTCGATATTTGCTCATTATAAGTCACGTGCGTCTCTTCGCTTGTTGACAGTGCGCATTGGATTTACTTACAATCGCGCTTTCATGTTACGATGCTGATGTCGATAACATTCTGATCTCACCGAGCCAATTGCATCGCGACCCGTTGAATGAGACCAGGGAGCCTTGGCGGGAGCAGAGGCATC
>JBBRHH010000303.1:0-7339 GCA_038222915.1 Tepidisphaerales bacterium | reverse complement strand
ATCACGTTCCGTGAGCATAATGGCGTGAGCGAGGATGAGGTGACCCTGATGCTCAGGCAGGAGTTGTCGGACGACTCGGTTGCGGGGCGGCCGATGCGGGAGATTGAGAAGCGCGTGTAGATTGGGTGCGGCACGGTATGCTATAAACACGGCCGCGTGTTGAACTCAAATCGCCGATGGGCTGTCAGGCGCACAAACGTGGAGGATCGGGTCCCTGATCGCCGCGATCTGCTTTGGATCGCGGCGGCGGCGTTTTCTTTGCGCGTTGCGGTGGTGGTTTGCGTGATGGCGCACTATCACGTGAGTCTTGCGGATTATTCGCGGCGCGGGGACGGGGAGAGTTACATTCGGTATGCGAAGGCGATGCTGGGGGATGCTTCGGAAATGACGGAGTATGACCAGCGGGTTTTTCCGGGGTATCCGGCGATGATCGCGGGACTGCATCTGATTGGAATGCCATATCCAGTGGCGGCACTTGGGATCGACTGGGTGGCGGCGGCCGTTGCGGCGGCGCTTGCGGCCGCAGTTTTCCGGGATCGGCGGGTCGGGTGGGCTATGGTGATGCTGGTGCCGCACTACCTGATCAATTCAACAATGGCGATGACCGAAGCGCCGGTTCTGGCATTGATACTTGGCGGCCTGTTATTTGTGCAGTCGCAGCGGTTTGTGCTGGCGGGGATTGTGTTCGGATTTGCAGGGCTGGTGCGGCCGATGGCTTGTTTTGCGGTGCTTGGAGCTATGCTCTATTGCGTGGTGAGCGGGTGGCGGTGGAGAGGAATTTTGAGCGGCGTTGTAGCGGCGGTTGTTGTCGCGATTGGTGTTGGATTGTTGCACCGCTGGACGGGCGATGGGCTGCGCGGGGTTCGGATTTATCACGACTCGCCGGGAGCTTATGGGGGGAGGATGATTGTGTGGCCATTTGAGTCGCTGGTAATGACGCCAATTCGCGAGCAGGTGGCGGTGTGGAAGATTGCGTACATCTGGATTCATGTCGTCATTGTGCTGGGGGCTTGCGTGGCACTTGGGCGCGCGATGGTTCGAAAGCGGAGTGGAGCGGTCGTCTCGATGGCCGGGGCGTGGTTAATTGGCAATACGATCTTCGTGTTGTGTATCGGGAGCGGATGGGGCTTCAATCATTTTCCGCGGTTTTGCATTCCGGCACAGCCGGCACTGTTTTATGCGCTTCGGCCGGTGCTGCCGCGGGGATGGGTTTGGTGGGGGCTGTTTGCGGTGGGGTCGTTTATGACGGCAGTGTTTACGGCGATGCAGGGATGAGCGCAAAAAGAACCCACGCGACGATCGCGTGGGTTCTTGGTTGCCATTGAAAACTGGCGTTTAGTTTCGGCGATCACCCAGTAACTCGAGGATGAGGACAAAAAGGTTGATGAAGTCCAAATAGAGAATGAGCGAACCGATGATCGCCAGTCGATTGGCGAGGGCTGGGTTTCCGTCGGTTGAATAGGCAAGTTGCTTCAGCTTTTGGGTGTCATACGCAGTGAGACCAACGAAAATGAAAACAGCGGCATACGTAATGATCCACTGAAGGCCGGAACTGTGCATGAATAAGTTGACAAGGCTGGCAATGACTACGCCTACCAGGGCCATCCTCAGGAGACTGCCGAACTTCGTCAGATCCGTCTTGGTCACAAACCCGACAATGCTCATTATTCCGAATACACCGGCGGTTACGGCAAACGCAGTACCGATCGTCGCCATTGGGAACGCTAGAAATATGACGGAAAGAGCTAGGCCGTTAACAGCGGCAAAGAGTACAAAAAGCGCCGTTGCGACCGCGGCACTGATGCGTTGAATGGCTCTGCTTATGGCGATCACAAGGGCGATCTCGGCAACGATAAGGATAATGCTGGTGCTGCCATGAAAGATCGTCTTCATGATGGCCTGCTGCGAAGAGACCCACCAAGCGACCAAACCGCTGATTGCGAGGCCGGCGAACATCCATGCGTAGACGACATTCATGAAGCGGGCGACAACACCGGTGCTTTCGCGGCCGTAATCCAGTGGCTGCGCCTGCTGGAAGGGGTTTGGGTAACTGCTCATTTGGGCTCCGTATCGTTGAAGAACTTTGACTATTCTGTGCATGCATCGACCAGCCCGACGCCGGGACTGATGCATTTGTGAAAAGTATACGGCTGTGAGGCTGGGTTGACCACGGTTTATAGACAAAGCGTGGGGTTATAACTACGGGTTGTCGCAAATTGACATCCCTCCCCCCCACCGCTAGTTTTCAGGGCATGGCACAGTTCAAAGATGTTACCCCACCGGCGGACGGACAATCGATCTCCATTCAAGGCGGAAAGCTGAGTGTTCCGGATCGGCCGATCGTTCCGTTTATTGAGGGCGACGGGACGGGGCCGGACATCTGGCGTGCGAGCGTTCGGGTGTTTGATGCGGCGGTCGCGAAGGCGTATGGCGGCAAGCGGAAGATCGCGTGGATGGAAGTTTATGCGGGGGAGACTGCGTTCAAGAAATACAATAACTGGCTGCCGGACGACACGGTGGACGCGTTTCGGACGTACCTGGTGGGGATCAAGGGGCCGCTGACCACGCCGGTCGGGGGCGGGATCCGGTCGCTGAATGTGGCGCTGCGGCAGATGCTGGATTTGTATGTGTGTCTGCGGCCGGTGCAATATTTCACGGGTGTGCCATCGCCGGTGAAGCGGCCGGAGAAGGTGGACATGGTGATCTTCCGGGAAAACACGGAGGACATTTACGCCGGGATTGAATACGCGGCGGGAACGGGCGATGCGCAGAAGGTGCTGGATTTTCTGGCGCAGAATTTCCCGAAGGAATTCAAGAAGGTGCGATTTGGAACCAAGGAGGCGGGAACGACGTGGACCTCGCAAATCGGTGGCGCAGGGGCGAGCGATGGCGGGGCCGAGGTAGGCATTGGATTCAAGCCAGTGAGCAGACTAGGTTCGGAACGGCTGATCCGGTCGGCGATTCAATACGCGGTAAAGCACAATCGTAAGAGCGTGACGCTGGTGCATAAGGGGAACATCATGAAGTTTACGGAGGGGGCTTTCCGTGACTGGGGATACGCGGTTGCGAAGCGGGAATTCGGCGGCGTCGAAATCGATGGCGGGCCGTGGATGAAGCTGCCGAACGGTATTGTGATCAAAGATGCGATTGCTGACATCACGCTGCAGCAGGTGCTGACGCGGCCTGAGGATTTTGATGTGATCGCGACGCTGAACCTGAACGGTGATTACCTGTCGGATGCACTGGCGGCGCAGGTGGGCGGTATTGGGATTGCGCCGGGCGGGAATATCAACTATGTGACGGGACATGCAATTTTTGAGGCGACGCACGGGACTGCGCCCAAGTATGCGGGTCAGGATGTTGTGAATCCGGGATCGGTGATTTTGTCGGGTGTGATGATGCTGGAGCATATGGGTTGGCAGGAGGCGGCTGGATTGATCCTGAAGGGGCTGGAAGCATCGATTGCGGCGAAGACTGTGACGTACGATTTTGCCCGGTTGATGGAAGGCGCGACGAAGGTGAAGTGCGGTGCGTTTGCGGATGAGATGATCAAGCACATGTGAGCGTGGGCTGATTTGCGGCCACAGTCCGCACGCCTATACTGCTTTCATGAGCATGCGAAAGACCCGGCAACTGGCCATGCAACTCCTGTTCCTATGGGACACGGGTGGCGAAAACGATCCGGCCACGACGGGGCAACTGACCCACGATGTAAGCGACGATCCGATTTTGCGCAAGAAATCGGTGGATATGGCGACTGGGGCGTGGGAGCAGCGGGAGGTTTCGGACCGGTGGGTGGAGAGGCTTGCGCCGCTTTGGCCGCCGCCGCGGCAGCCGGTGGTGGATCGGAATATTTTGCGGCTGGCGGTTTGGGAAATGACGAACACGCCGACGGATCCGCGGATCATCATCGACGAAGCGGTGGAGCTGGCGCAGGAATATTCGACGGCGCAGAGCGATGCGTTTATCAACGGGGTTCTCGATTCCATCCTGAAAGAGCACATGTCGCTGGTTGCGCACGCGCCGACGCCTGATCCGCAACCGCAATCCTGATTAATAAGCGATGCGTTTTTTTTACAAGACAGTCGACAAGCTGAAAGGCGCGCTGCGTAAGACGGCGGCGGTGTTGAACACCGACGTGCGGACGCTTTTCATTCCCGGTCGGCAGATTGACCAGAAATTTCTGGACGAGATGGAGGAGAAGCTGATCCGGGCCGACATGGGCGTGCGGCTGGTTGAGAAGATCATGATAGATATCCGCGAGCAGTGGCGGCTCGGGAAGATCAAGAATGCTTCGGAGGCGGAGACGATTGTGCGCAGCCAACTGCTGGCGAGCTGGCCGCCGCATGAGCGGGAGCTGAAGATTGCGCCCAATGCGCCGACGGTGATCCTGGTGGCGGGGGTGAACGGCGCGGGGAAGACGACATCAATTGCGAAGCTGGCTTGGCTGCTCAAGAATGAGATGCAACAGAAGGTGATGCTGTGTGCGAGCGACACTTTCCGGGCCGGGGCGGTGCAGCAACTTTCAATCTGGGCGGAGCGGATTGGGGTGGAGATTGTGAAGCACAAGCAGGATGCCGATCCGGCGGCGGTTGCGTATGACGCTTGTGAGGCAGCGAAGGCGCGGGGGATGGATGTGTTGATTGTGGATACGGCCGGGCGATTGCCGACGCAGGAGCCGTTGATTCGCGAGCTGAAGAAGATTCGGGATGTGGTGGCGAAGCGAATCGACGGCGCGCCGCATGAGGTGCTGCTGGTGCTGGATGCTACTATGGGGCAGAACACGATTCAGCAGGCGGTGGTATTTGGCCAGGCGATCAATGTGACGGGGATTTTCATGGCGAAGCTGGATGGGACCGCCAAGGGCGGCGTGGTATTCCAGATTCGCGACCAGCTCAATATTCCGGTGAAGTTCGTCGGGCTCGGGGAGACGCCCAACGACATTGAGACGTTCGATCCGCCGCGGTTTGTGGATGCGTTGTTTGGCGAGACGATCAAAGCCTAATGTGAGAGCATGATTGTGGGGATGGCCTGTTTGTCCAGGCCGGGGCCGGAGATTTTCAGATCCGGTTTGGTTCCTTTCCAGTAGTAGTCTTTTCCATTTTCCTGGTCGGACTGCAGTTGCACGTTCTGCTGGTTGATGTAGAAGACTTTCAAGGAATGTTTGCCGGCTTTGAGCGGGACGGACCAGACGCCGAAGTTGTGGGTCTGGGTTGCGGGGTACCATTCTCGATCGTCGAGGAAGAGGCGGAGGTCGTAGCCGGCGTGGACGGCGGGGTTGATGAACTCCGGCGGCGCGTGGAAGGAATACGTTCCGTCTTTTGGAAAATCGAGATAGCCGGTGTAGATAAAGGCAAAACCGCCTTTGATCATTTTGGTGGCGGCGATATCGAAGAGTTCTTTGCATGTGCCGGTTTTGACCGGCTTCATCGCTTCGATATTGATCGCGGATATCGGCCAGGTGCCGTCGTCTTCGTAGAGGGTAAAGGCGAGGCCGGGCTGGGTTTCGGCGGTCTTCGGTTCTGATGCTGGTTGCTGTTTGAAGACGGCGCGGACAACGGGTGAGACTTGGGTTGCGTCGGACGTTTGGGGGACCAGGGTTACGCCCTTTCGGAAGGCACGCGATTTTACGACGGTTGTTTCTTTGATTGGGATGGGCTGGCTGTAGGCCGGAGAATCAGCCGTGGGATCTGTGCCGTCGAGGGTGTAGCGAAGGATAAGGCCGGGCTCGAGGTGGGCTAGGGTGAGGTTGAACGGTTCGCTGAAATGATCTTCGGACGGGCCGATGATTGGGAGTTCGAGGGGGCGATAGATCGGCGTTACGTTGTCGAGGCGCTTGGCCTTGATTGTGAATTCAAAGTCGGCGGCGGGGACCTCTGATTTTGTGCCGCTGATGCTGAGTTCCTTGCAACCGAGCACGATGCCGTGACGGGAGCCATCGGGCATGATGGTGAGGAGGAGGGACTCGCCGACGACGGCGATGTCTTCAAGTTTGATTGTGCCGCTGGTGGGCGCTGCCTGGTACATGACCTGGCCGCCGCCAGGGACGTCGGCGGTGAAGCCGCACTCGCCGGTCTTTGACTTGATCGTGTTCATCTCCGACAGATCAGGAGCCGGTGCGCCGTCAACGGCTTTTCGTGGGTACAAGGCAGATATGACCATGAAGTCGCTTTTCTTGCTTGCCTTGAATCCGAATTTTGACATCTCCACAGGCTCGGTGGTGTACTCGTAGATGGAGAGATTTGGCGAGCCGGGGCTGGTGGTGTGGATGATTTGCTGTTGCTTGTCGAAGACGACTTCGTCGTTCGTGAAGCCGGGGTATTCCTTACGCTCTTCTTTTTGGGGGATGTGGAATGGCCAGACCCATTCATAGTTGTGCGGCGTGGGGCTGGTCAAGCGATCGGTGACGATCCAGACGCCGAGTTGGCGGGCGAAGAGGATCTGGCGGTGGTGGGTGACGTCGTTGATGAAAGTGGGCGGCGTGGATTTGGTGTAGGGGCCGGAATATTCGGCTTCGACGAGGTCGAAGTATGGGGAGGTGTGCCAGCGGCGTTTCAGAGGTGAGCGGTAGGCGTTGGCAGAACCGGAGCGGCCGTAGACTGGTTTGAAGATGTCGTTGCGGTAGCTGTCGGGCGCGACGTGGTAGGCGCTGTTATCGATCTGATTGCATTGATCGACGGAGACCGGCGTCGTCATTCCGCGATCGGCGAGGAGATGCTGGCCGAAGGCGTAGAGGCTGAAGTTATTGTTGTTCGTGTGGGTGATGGAGGACACGGCCCGGGTGCTGGGCATGTACATCCACTGGTCCTGCTTTCCCCATCCGGTGCGAATGCAGTAGAAGCCGCCGAAGGGGAAGGCGTCGGAGGTGAAGCTGGGTGGACCCGCGCTGCCGTCCTCAAAGATGTTGGAGATGATTTTCGCGTTGTCGGGCTGGGCGAAGGCTTCGGGGACGTATTTTTTCAGATATGGTTCCTTGCCGATGAAAACGCCGCGCTCGGGATGGAACATGGACCAATGGGGATAATCGCCGGTGACATAGAGCTCGCGGATGATGAAGTTGGCCTGATGGATCTGGGTTTCGTGCTGGTTTTTGAGCCATTGATCGTCGACGCCGGGCGGGGCGAGTTTCGCGTTGCGCATGATCGCGAATTCTTTCTGGATGTACTCGGGGGTGCCCTTGTTGTAGTTGCGCGAGTCGTGCACATCGACGCCATCGGGCATGATCGAGAGCATGGGGAGCGATTCGAGGGCGCGGACGGATTCGCGAATGCAGTAGCGCGAGGCTTTGAATTCAGGGAAGCTGGTGGCGATGCGGAGGCCGTGATAGGTGTCGAACATG
>JBBRHH010000302.1:0-7345 GCA_038222915.1 Tepidisphaerales bacterium | reverse complement strand
CTTGGAAGTACTTTTCGTCGGTGAGGACGCTGAGGCAATCTGCGCCGGCGGCGGCGTAAGCCTGGGCAATTTTTACGGGATCAAAGTCGGCCCGGATGATGCCGGCGCTGGGGGAGGCTTTCTTTACTTCGGCGATCAGGTTCAGCGGTTTTTTGGTGCGGTGGGTGACGGCGTTGAAGAAATTTCGCGGGGGGGCGAGGGCAGCGATGCGGTCTTTGAGAGCTTCGAGGGACGTGGCCTGGCTTCGGGCTTCGATCTCTTCATGCTTGGTGCGAATGATGGTGTCTAGGATGGTTTCCACGGAAAGCCTCTATGGCAAGAATGCGGTCGCCGTTACACTGTCATGGGGCTTGCCACACGGGCGGGTCAATGTAGACGGGACCAATTGAATGTCAATTGTACTGGGAACAGGCGATCCGGCGCATTCCCAAATTGAAATCCTCCAGCTTTTGGCCCTCTATCTTTGGCCGGTGATCTCGCTTTGCCTGGCGAAGGGCTTCGGCGTCTTTCAGGTCCGTCAACTCGACGGACCGGATCGCTTTGGTGAAGGCGAGCCGGCGAATTCGCTCCTGATTGTCTTCCTGATCGGAATGGCGGTTCCGTTCATTCTTGGAGGGCATTTGGGGAGGCTGTTTCCGTTCTTGACTGTTCCAGCGGAACGGAGTTTTGCTCAGGGGTCGGCCGCGCAGCTTGCTTCCCTTTTGGTGATGCTGGTGCTCATTCCGAGAACCCGTTCCTATGGCGGGCGTCGGATGGGTATCAACCTTGGACGACTCGCTCCAGGAATACTTCTGGGTGTGATCGCCTTCGCCATTGTGATGCCTTGGATGTTCTGGCTTGGCCAAGGGGTTGAGTGGATTATTCGACATTACAAATTTTCCGTTGACACCCGCCATCTTGTCTTCCAAATGTGGCCGACCGCAAGCGTGCAATACAAGGTGGTGCTGGCGATCACGGCGGTCGTCGTCGCGCCGATCTGGGAAGAACTCATCTTCCGCGGAGCGATTCAAACGCTATTTCTCCGATTGCTCCAGATCACGCAACGGCCATACGCCGCGGGCGGCGTTGTTGCGATTCCTACTGAGCGAGCGGCGCCCTCTGTCATCGTGCCGGGGAAAACGAGCCAGCTCGAGCCTGCCAGGCCATGGCACCGGTGGGCGGCGATTGCGATTGCGTCGATTGCTTTCACGGCATTTCACGAGCCCTATAGCTGGCCGATGATTTTCCTTCTGTCGGTTGGGCTTGGCTATGTGTACGAACGCTTCGGCAACCTGTGGGCGAGCATCAGTCTGCATGTGCTGTTCAACGGGGCGAATTTCCTGCTGTTTCTGCTTTCTGGCCGGCATTGATTGAAACGGGCACCCTTCTACAATCCGCGATTCTTTGCTTGCGAGAGGAATTGAATGGCATTGGTTGCGGAGTTGGAATCGCGCGGTTTGCTTCATCAGGCGTCGGATGCGCGGCTGGATGTGCGGCTGGCCGAACTGGCGAGTCGTTCGCCGATCGCCGCCTATGCGGGGTTTGATCCGACGGCGGATTCGCTGCATGTGGGGAACTTTATTGCAATCATCGGATTGATGTATGCGCAGCGGAACGGGATTCGACCCATTGCTGTTGTGGGCGGTGCAACCGGATTGATTGGCGATCCTTCGGGCAAGGCCGCCGAGCGGCAGCTTCAGACGAAGGAGACAGTTGCGCAGAATGCCGTGGGGATTCAGCGGGTTTTGGAGCGATTTCTCGACTTTAACCACCCGACTGCGCCGGCGGCGATCGTCAGCAACCTCGACTGGTTTGGGCCGATGTCAGCGATCGACTTTTTGCGCGAGGTCGGAAAGCATTTTCGGATTGGGTCGATGTTGGCAAAGGACTCGGTGCGCTCGCGCATGGAGGCCAGTGAAGAGGGGATGAGCTACACGGAATTCAGCTACCAGCTTCTTCAGGGGTACGATTTTTACCGCCTGTACAAGGACCGCCATTGTGTGGTGCAGCTTGGCGGCTCGGACCAGTGGGGAAACATCACGGCCGGGATCGACGTCATTCGCAAGTTGGAAGGCGAGGGCGGGCACGCATTTGGAATCACGATGCCGCTGATCACGACGTCGAGCGGGCAGAAATTCGGCAAGTCCGAGGGCAATGCTGTCTGGCTGTCCGAGGATCGGACGAGTCCTTTCGATTTTTACCAGTTCTGGCTGCGGACCGAAGACGCGGACGTGGATCGGTATCTACGGTTTTTTACGTTTGTGTCGATTGCGGAAATTGAGTCGCTGGTTGCGGAACACCGGCAGTCGCCCGAGAAGCGGCTGGCGCAGACGCGACTCGCGCGGGAGATGACGAGTCTGGTTCACGGTAAGGAGGCGACGGAAAAGGCGGAGGCCGCGAGCAAGACGATGTACGGCGGCGGGATGGAGACGCTGGATGAGGCCGCGATTGATGCGCTGGCCGCCCAGGGTGTGCAGGGCATTACGATTGAGCGGGCGAAGCTGGAGGCGGGGTGGGCGGTTGTGGATGCGGTGGTAGAGAGTGGGTTGGCCAAGTCGAAGGGGGAGGCCCGGCGGCTGATTGCGCAGGGTGGGCTCTACGTGAATAACAAGGCTTGGGGCGATGCGAACACCACTCTTACGCCCGACAATTTAGCTACTAAAACAGCGTTGGTGCTACGGAGTGGGAAAAAGAATTATCGGTTGATTCTGATCGGAACTCCGCATTAGCGCGCAGTCGCGGCATGTGCTATAATTTCAGTATGACAACTATGCGGGCACAATTCGATGGAAAGGTATTAGTCCCGTGCGACCCAGTCGAACTCGATGAGGGGCGTGTTTACAACATCCAGGTTGAGGCTACGCCCGACCACCCGCGCGGCTCGCCGGCCGCCCTGCTCTCAGCGATGCATGAGCCGCCGCATCTCGCCAATGATGAAGTTGACGAACTGGAACGCCTCATCGAAGAAGGAAAGCTGCCTGTCAACTTTGCTGGGCCATTCGACGAGGAAACCGAGTAGATGGTCTATCTCTTCGATACAAATGCATTCAGCGACTTCATGCGCGAAAATCAAAAGATGTCGTTTCGCATCGGGAAACTAACTGCGTCTGATCGCGTGGCGATTTCCGTCATAGTTCGAGGCGAAACGCTGTTCGGCCTTGAGCGAATGCCTCTTGGCAAGCGAAGAGATGAAACTGTCATTAAAGCGCAACGTGCGTTCACAGTGTTCGATTGTGAACCCGTTCCGGTCGCAGCTGGAGATCTGTACGCGACGACAAAACGAGCCCGACAGATAGCCGGACTTCCGCTGGATGAAAATGACCTTTGGATTGCGGTAACGGCGCTGGCCATGAACGGAACTCTCGTTTCACGCGACAAGGATTTTGCAGGTGTCACCGGATTGATGATAGAGGATTGGACGGCTTAGTCCGCTACTGACTGAGTTCCTGTAGTACCCCGTTTCGTTCTCGCAGAGTCCATATTCGATCGTGCGCAAGGATTTCCCCTCTATGTTTTGGAGTGCAGATGTCAAAGGAATGGCGGTTTGGAATTGTTGGGACTGGGGTGGTTGGGGAGTGGCATGTGCGGGTTACGCCGAAGATTCCTGGCGCGAAGCTGGTGGCCGTTTGCGATCGGGTGGCGGATAAGGCCGTGAATGCGCTTGCGAAGAATGATCTGAGCGGCGTTCCGGTTTATGACAATGTGGAGGAGATGCTCGCGAAGGAGCAGCTGGACGTTGTCACCGTATGCACACCGAGCGGGGATCATCTTGGGCCGGCGATGGCGGCGATTCGGGCGGGGAAGTATGTGATTACTGAAAAGCCGATGGAGATTGAGCTGGGGCGGATTGACCAACTCGTCGCGGAGGCGCGCCAGCATGGCGTCAAAATAGCCGGGATCTTTCAGAACCGGTGGCATCCGGCGAATCGGGCCCTGCGCGAGGCGGCACAGCAGAATCGATTTGGGCGGATTTCGTGGGCGGGGTCCCTTACGCCATGGTATCGGCCGGACAAGTATTATTCGGATGGCGGGTGGCGCGGGACGTGGAAGCTGGATGGGGGCGGGGCAATCATGAACCAGTCGGTGCATGCGATCGATCTGCTGCAATGGATTGTCGGGCCAGTAAAGCGCGTGAGTGCCTACGGGGCGAGCCGGATTCATGCCGCCATTGAAGTCGAAGATACGCTGTCCTGCTCACTCCAGTTTGAGAACGGCGGGTTCGGCACGATTGTCGGCACTACGGCGCTTTATCCCGGCTGTCCGGTGCGGGTGTGGGTGGGCGGAGAGAATGGCACCGCCATCTCCGAAAATGGCCTGCATACGTTTAAATTTCGCGAGGAGACTTCGACGCCCGAGCAGTTGGCCAACGATAAATTGCTGCTGGAACAACTGCCGCCGAGTTCCGCCAAGAATTCGGGCGGCGGGTCGAGCGCGACGGATGTTGGGTTGGATCTGCATGGGCAGAATATCAGTGCGATCCTGCAGGCCTGGGAGAGGGGCGAGGAGGCTGAGACGAATGGGGTGGAGGCTCGGAAGGCGGTCGCAATTATTCTGGCGATGTATGAGTCGGTGCGGAAGAACGGGGATGCGGTGGATGTGAAATAGGAGTGTTGGCACGGCATTTGTTCTCTTTCCCTCAACTCTTACAAAGGAACAACACTATGGGACGCGAAGACATTGCTGCGGGACAGGCCAAACAGGTCAAGGGCAAAGTGAATGACATCGCCGGCGCGGTGAAGGGCGACACCGGCCAGCAGATCAAGGGGAAGGTGCAGAAGGCCGTCGGAAAAGTCCAGGAAGCGATTGGCAAGGCATCGACAAAGAAATAGCTGCCAAGGTCCTGCTCCTGATTTATATAGACCGCCGCGATTCACGCCGGAGACGGCGTGGACGCGGCGGTTTTATTGTTGAACCGTGTATGATCTGGCTGCAATGACCGGCGTGCTCAATCTCGACAAACCCATCGGCATTTCTTCGGCGCGGGCCGTTTCGCGGGTGAAGCGATTGCTGCCGCGCGGGACGAAGATCGGACACGCTGGCACGCTTGATCCGTTTGCGAGCGGCGTGCTTGTCCTGTTGATTGGGAAGGCGACGCGGTTGTCGGAACAATTTATGAGCGAGCCGAAGCGGTATGACGCGACGGTCAAGCTTGGGGCGACGACCGAAACGCTGGATCCGGAGTCGGAGGAGGTTGTCGACGGGAATGCAGGGGCAGCCGATGTTGAGTTGGTCGGGGAAGTTTTGACGCGATTTATCGGCGAGATTCAGCAGATGCCTCCGGTTTACAGTGCGCTGAAAGTGAATGGGCGGCGTGCATATGCGATGGCCCGGGCGGGGCAGGAAGTCGTGCTTCGGCCGCGCGCGGTTTCGGTCTACTCGATCGAGCTGCTGGACTATGCGTGGCCAACGCTGCGCGTTCGGGTGGACTGCGGCCGGGGAACTTATATTCGATCGCTGGCTCGGGATATTGGTCTCGCGCTGGGCACGACCGGGTATCTGACACAGCTTCGACGGACGCGCGTCGGGCCGTGCCTGATTGATGCGGCCGTTACCCTGGAGCACTTGAACGCCAATGGGGTTGAGGGATCGCTTCTGCCGGGTCTTCAAACAACGCCACAAACTGCTAGTAACTAATCCAGATGCAACGCGCTCATTTATTGCTCTTGTCGATGGTTCTACTCCCGCTCACCGCACGCGCGGGAGATTGGCCGCAGTGGGGTGGCACGGCCTCGCGAAATATGGTTTCCGCCGAGAAGGGCTTGCCGGATTCGTGGGAGCCGGGGAAGACCAAGGGGGATACGGACGAGATCGATCTTGCGACGACGAAGAACGTGAAGTGGGTGGTAAAACTTGGATCGGCGGCCTACGGAAATACGACCGTGGGCGGCGGAAAGGTATTGATCGGGACGAACAATGAGACGCCGCGCGATCCGAAGCACAAGGGGGATCGGGGCGTGGTGATGTGCTTTGAGGAGGCAACCGGAAAGTTCCTGTGGCAACTGGTGGTGCCTAAGCTGGGGGCCGGGAAGGTGAGCGATTTCGAGAACGTGGGAATCTGCTCGCCGCCGACGATTGACGGCGATCGGGTTTATCTGGTGACCAACCGGTGCGAGGTGTTGTGCCTGGATTTGAACGGAATGGCGAACGGAAACGATGGGCCATTCAAGGAGGAGGCGCAGTACATGGCCGGGCCGGGCAACGCGCCGATCGAGGCCGGGCCAACGGATGCCGACATCATCTGGCGCTACGACATGCGCGATCAGCTTGGGGTGTTTCCTTACAACATGACTTCGAGCGCGGTGCTGGTTGTGGGGGACAAGCTGTTTGTGACGACGTCGAACTCGATCGACTGGACCAACAAGCATATTCCATCCCCTGGTGCGCCGGCGCTGATTTGCCTGGACAAGAAGAGTGGGCAACTGCTGGGACAGGAAGCATCCGGCATCAGCGCGCGGACATTTCACAGCAACTGGTGCTCGCCGGCCTATGGCATGGTGAACGGGAAGGGGATGGTTGTTCTTGGCGGCGGCGACGGGTTTTGCTATGGGTTTGATCCCGAGCCGGTGAAACAGGCCGATGGGACGAGCATTTTAAAAGAGATCTGGCGATGTGACTGCAACCCCCCTGCTTATCGCATGGCCGGCGGCAAGCGGCTGGAGTATGGGAATACGAAAGGGCCCAGCGAGGTGCTGGCGACGCCGGTGATATTGAATGGAAAGGTGTACGCGTCGGTGGGTCAGGACCCGAGCAACGGCGAGGGCGTGGGCGCCCTCACCTGTATCAACGCAAGCGGGACGGGGAACATCTCGGCGACGGGGAAAGTGTGGACTTGCGAGAAGGTCGGGAGATCGATCTCGACGGTGGCGATTGTCGACGATCTTCTCTTCACGGCCGACTATTCGGGCAACCTCTATTGCATTGATACCGCGAGCGGGAAGGTGAACTGGCAGCATGACGCAGAGGCGCATCTCTGGGCCTCGCCTCTGGTGGTGGATGGGAAGATTTATATCGCCAACGAGAGCGGCGTGATGTTTATCCTGGCGGCGGCGAAGGAGAAGAAGGTGATCGGCCAGGTCGATTTCAGCACGGCCGTTTATTCGACGGCCGTCGCCGCGAACGGCGCGCTGTATGTGGCGACGGAGAAGAACCTGTACGCGATTGCGAAGAAGTGAAAGGCGCCATGCGGAAATCTGTTTTATTGCTTGTCACCCTGCTTCTGGCTCCGCTTTACGCGGCCGAAGCGCCGCCGATTCAGATTGTGCTGGACAAGACGGAAGTTGGGAAGCTTCCCGAGACAGTGACGTCGCTCAACGGGGAATTTACGGTTCAGCTTTTTGAAGGCAAGAAGGTGATCGAGATTCCGGGC
>JBBRHH010000301.1:0-7361 GCA_038222915.1 Tepidisphaerales bacterium | reverse complement strand
TAGTTGTATGTTTCGGTTTCGTAAGCACAGGCCCAGAAGGGCCTCGATTCGGGAGAATCGTCCGGACCAGCCAGGTCAGTGGTGGAAGGCGTTTACGTCGAGCGGGGGCATTGCGTCAGTGGGAATCGCGACGATCTTTGGCATTGCCGCGATAGCCATTGTGATGCTCCATGAGGATGTCGTGCGGTATCGGCCGGGGCAATACACGGCGCAGGACATCCCGAGTCGGGTGACGTTTGAATTTACGGATCGGTCGCGGATCACTGAAGCCCAGAACGTTGCGCGGGAAATTACGCCGCGGCGATACAAGGCGACGAACGTTGACAATTGGACGGTGCTTGAAGAGGAGCTTTTGCGGCTGCCGGACCGGCTGGCGCTGGCGGGTCAGTCGGTGCAGGAGCTTCCGGCGGAGCTGAGGGACAAACTGCAGTTGAAGCTGGGCGGGGATTTGACGTTGTTCCAGAGTTACGCGAGGCCGGAGAGCCGGCAACGGTATGAGGAAGCGGTGTGGGGGTATATCGCCGCATTGAAGCAGGACCTGCCGAAGATCGTTCTTCTTCCGGATGATGAGCGGACGGAGGATTTTGAGCGGATGATTGTTCTATATCCGCCGTTTCAGGCGAAGCCGGCGGACAAGGTTGTTGATGAGATTTCGACCAAGAAAGTCTATTCGACAAGTGATGCGGAGCTTCAATCGAAACTGTTGACGTACGCGAAACGCTACTTCACGGTGATGTTGGGGATTCCGAACAACATCGTGGCGTTTACGCAGGCGACGATCAAGCCAACGTATGTGCTTGATGAGGCGGCGACGACGGCGGCGCAGAATCAGGCCGCGGCACGCGTGCCGGATTCGGTGGCGCGAATTGAGTTCAAGGCCAACCAACCGCTGATCCATCGTAAGAATGTGATCAGCGAGCGTGACTGGCAGATCCTGCGTGCGGAGCAGAAGCAATTTATCGCGGAACTGGGGAAGACGGCGCTCAAGGCGAAGCTGGGGCTGGCGGGGTTGATCGCGCTGTTGACGGTGGCGCTGTCGGTGTATGTGGTGAAGTATCAGCCGCGGATTTTGCGCAACCATATGCGGGCGATGGCGATCGGGTCGCTGATGCTGTCGATGCTGCTGCTGGCGGAACTGGCGGCGATCGGGACGGGGCCGCTGTATGTGTTTGGCGTTGCGCCGACACTGATGGTCGCGATGATCCTGGCGATTGCTTACGATCAGCGGTTTGCGATTGGGGTGGGCAGCGTTCACGCGCTGATGGTGACGGCGGCGCTGGATCAGGGTATTGGGTTTTACATTATTCTCTGGGTGGGCGTGTTAACGTGCTGCTGCATGCTGCAGGAAGTGCGATCGCGCAGCCGGCTGATTGAGGTGGGCGGGATGACGGCGCTCGTGATGATCGCGGCGACGGTGGCGGCAGGGGGGCTGAGTTACGATCCGATTGCGTATATCAACAAGAACTGCCTGTACGTTGGGGCGGCGGGGTTGGGGACCGGATTTATTGTGCTTGGCATTCTCCCCTTTATCGAGCGAGCGTTTCGCATCACGACCGCGATCAGTTTGCTGGAATTGACTGACGGAGATCACCCGCTTTTGCGCCGCTTGTCTACTGAGGCTCCGGGCACTTACAACCACAGCGTGCAGGTGGCGAACATCGCTCAGGAGGCGGCCGAGGCGATCGGCGCGAACTCCCTGCTTTGCAAGGTCGGCGCTTATTACCACGACGTTGGGAAGATGAACAAGGCGGACTACTTTGTCGAAAATCAGGCGGATGGCCGCAATCGACACCTGAACCTGTCGCCCAATGTTTCGCTGCTGATCATCGTGGGGCACGTGAAGGACGGGATGGAGATGGCGCGCGAATATGGCCTGCCGACCGTCATCTCCAAATTCATCGAGCAGCATCACGGGACTTCGCTGGTCGAATATTTTTATCATCAGGCGTGCAAGGAACGCGACAAGGTGCATCCGGAGCAACTGACGGCGGTGAGCGATACGCAATTCAGGTATGAGGGGCCCCGGCCGCGGAGCAAGGAAGTGGCGATTGTGATGCTGGCTGACTGCGTGGAGAGCGCAACGCGGGCGATGGGCGAGCCGACGCCGAGCCGGATTGAATCGCTGGTGCATGAATTGATCATGAAGCGATTGCTGGACGGGCAGTTGGATGAGTGCAATCTCAACTTCCGCGAACTGGATCAGATTGAAAAGGCGATCGTGAAGACGGTTCTGGGGATTTATCACAACCGGATGAGCTATCCGTCGACGGAGAGGCTGACGCGCTCGCCGTCGCAACAATCGCCCGCGGTGAAGCTGGCGTGAATGGGCATCTCCCGAAAGACTAATTCGCGCAGGACGACATCGGCACTGGAATTGAATATCCATGCGGAGATTGGGCGCGCGTATGTGCCGTTTCTGCGGAAGCACCTGATTGCGGCCCACGCGGCGGCGCCGACTCATCTTCGCGAACTATCGGTGGCACTCGTGGGTGACAGACGGATGGGGGATCTGCACGAGCAGTTCCTGGCGATTGCCGGGCCGACTGATGTGCTGACTTTTTCGCTGGATGAGGATGATGCCGGGCACTGCGTTGCGGGCGAAGTGGTGATTTGCGTGCCCGAAGCGCGGCGGCAAGCCAAGCCCCGGGGCATTGCGGTGGAATGCGAAATATTGCTATATGGAGTGCATGGTCTGTTGCACTTGAGCGGCCACGACGATAGAACCCGCGCAGGATATCGTAAGATGCACGCGCTGGAGGATGCCATCCTATCGCTACTGGAGATAGGTCCGGTGTTTGCCGCCAACCCCGCAAAGAAGGCTATTTTAAAGCTGCGGTGAGCAGCGGGCCGGATTTGGTAAATTTCATTATGATCATCGCTGCTGCAGCCATAATCCTCTGTTCTCTGGCGACGCTGGTTTTTTCGACGCTGACGTATTCGCTCCGGGATTTTTCGCGAGCCCGCCTGACGGCATTGCTGGAAGAGGCGGACAAGGCCCGGTGGATTGAGCCGACGATCGAGCACACCAATGACCTGATTTTTGTGACGGCGGTCGGGCGGCTGGTGTTTAATATTCTGATGCTGCTGAGCGTGATGCGGGCGTTTCATCATGGCAGTCTGTGGGTGCAGTATCTCGCGTCGTTTGCGATTACCGGGATCATGCACCTGTTTTTCTCGGTGGCGATTCCGCATGCAGTTTCGCAGCATGCGGGCGAGGCGTTCATCGCGACGTTTGCGCCGTTTCTGCACGGGTTGCGGTATGTGCTGCTGCCGGTGACGCGGGTGATGCACTGGATAGATGCGCTGGTCGCGCGAATTGCCGGCACGACGCATGCGCAGCAGGAACAGATCGAGCAGGACATCGTTTCGGTCGTGGAGGAGGGGGTAAAGGAGGGGGTCGTCGACGAGCAGGAACGGGAGATGATCGAGTCGGTCATCGAATTTCGCGACACGCAGGTTGGCCAGATCATGACGGCGCGGCCTGAAATTGTTGCGATTGAGATTCACGCTACGCTGGAAACGGTGAAGCAGACGCTGGAAGAGAGCGGGCATTCGCGGTTGCCGGTTTACGATGGGACGCTGGATCATGTGATCGGGATGCTTTACGCGCGGGACTTGCTGAAACATCTGGGAGAGCCGCCGGAGAAGTTCAATATTCGCTCGGCGATGCGGCCGGCGATTTTTGTGCCCGAGACCAAGGCGCTGCGCGATCTGCTGCGGGAGTTTCGGATGCAGAAGGTGCACATTGGGATTGTGCTGGACGAGTATGGCGGTACGGCGGGGCTGGTGACGATCGAAGATATTCTGGAAGAGCTGGTGGGGGAGATCACTGATGAGCATGAGCCGGTGGAGCCGAAGATGGTGCGCAAGATCGACGACCATACGTTTGAAGCGGATGCGCGGCTGAGCATCGAAGACGCCAACTCGCAGATGGGGCTGGACATTCCGACCGAGGATGGGACGGAGACGATCGGGGGGTTTGTGTCGATTACGCTCGGACAGATTCCGGCGAAGGGGGCGGTGATGGTGCACGACAATGTGCGGTACACGGTGATTGATGCACAGCCGCAACGGGTGAACCGGTTGAAGATTGAGCGGATTGCGCAGGCTAGCCCGGTTGGGGCGAGTGCGGGCTGATCTGAATCGGCCGCGACGTCAGGAAATTCTTCGTTCACCGAGATTCGAATGTCAAAGAATCCGAAGGTGTCGCAGGAAGAGGGTCTTACCACCGTCTCACTGGATTTTGTGATTCGATTGACTCCTGGGACGGGGCTGCTGTCGCTGGTTTTGCTTGTGGTTGCAAGGGCAATGTGGCGGTTTGATAACGTACGGGCAGGTTGCGCTGGGGTCGGTGGGGTTCTGGCTCCCATCGCTGTCGCCGTGGGCATATGGTCGGCCATCCGGCTGCGGAGTTTCGTGTGCTTTCTCGTGACTATCCCTGCAATTATTGCCCTTTCTGGATGGATTCATGTCATGCGCGTGCTAACTTACGGGCAATGATCGCGCGAACGTTGATCCGTTGTGGCGATATAGTCTGTTGATGGCCGCACGTATGAAGACGAAAATGGACAGCGACGGCCTATCGTAGTAGCGTGTTGGTGCCGAAAAATCGGCGGGGGCACTTCGTGGGAGCTTGATTATGAAAAAAACGACATCGATTTTGACGTTTGGGCTGTTGGCCGCTTTTGCTTGTATGCCGGTGCGTGCCGAGCTGAATGTCGGGGACAAGCCTGCGCTTGCGTATAAGGCAGTTGATGGGTCGAACATCAGCCTGGAGGCGCTGCGCGGGAAGATTGTGGTTGTTGATTTCTGGGCGACGTGGTGCGGGCCGTGCATGGCGGAAGCCGGCCATATGGTGGACGTGAACGCGAAGTATGCGCCCAAGGGGATGCAGTTTCTGGGCGTGAGCCTCGACAGCGATCAGCAGAAGATGATTGCGGTGGCAAAGGAGAAGGGGTTTGTGTGGCCGCAATATTTTGATGGCCTGGGTTGGAAGAACAAGATCTGGTCGACGTGGGGCGAGACGGGCATTCCGTTCACGGTTCTGCTTGGCCCCGACGGCTCCGTGTTGTGGAAAGGGCATCCGGGCGGCATCGATGGTGCGCTGGCGGATGCGTTCAAGAATCATCCGCCGCAGCTTGTGGATCCGGCGGTTCTGGCGGCGGCGAATGCTTCGTGCGACAAGGTGGATGCGGCGATCAAGAGCGGGGACGCGAAGACGGCGATCCGGTTGCTGGCGGGGATTCCGAATGCGGCGCTGGCGGATGGAATGTTTGCCAAGCGATCGGAAGAAATCGGAAAGCAGTTGGGAGAATACGCCGACAAGGCGCTGGCCGAGGTGGACCCGCTGATTGAGCAGAAGCAGTATGCGCAGGCGGTGACGAAGCTGAAGGAGATTGCCGGGAGTCTTGGATCGCTGCCCTCGGCCGCAAAGGCGCGGACGAAACTTGCGGAGCTGGTGAAGATTCCCGAGGCGAAGGCGCAGATTGATGCGGCGGAGAAGGCGGACCGGGCCGAGCAGGCGCTGGCGGTTGCGCAGAAGCTGAAAGACGCGAAGAAGGACACGCTGGCTTACGCGAAGTTCAAGGATGTGGTGGCGTCGTTCGCGGAGACGCCCGCGGCCGCGACAGCCGCGGAAGAGGTGAAGAATTATGAGAAGGATCCGGCGTTCGTGAAGCAGGCCGTGGGCGGGGCGAATGATACGAAGGCGAAGGGTGCGCTGAACATGGCCGCGAGCTACAAGTCGGCGGGTCGCAATGACATGGCGCGCAAAAAGTATCAGGAAGTGATCGATCAGTTTCCGAACACGCCGTTCGCGGATACGGCCAAAGCGGCGCTGGCGACGCTTCCGAAAGAGTAAAGTTTCAGGACGAGGAGGGGGGCGCGGCGGGCCAATCTTTCGCGTCGCGCAGTGCTTCCATTTGTTCGCGGGTGTATTTCTTTCCGGTGTTCATTCCCGGGCAGCGCTTGGCGGCCGTGTTCCAATTTTTGGCTGAGTCCATTAATCCATCCCAGAATGGCCAGGTGCGGCATTGGAGTGGGCGCACGGGGTAGATGGTGCAGGTGCGGCGCACTTGGGGGAGCTTGTTGGGGCGCGCGGGGATTTTGGTTTCCTTCAGGAAGATGCAGTCGTAATTGTCTTCGGGGGTGCGGAGTTCTTTGAGGCTGATTTTGCCGCCGATCTTACGGCAGTATTGCTTGAGGGTTTGCTCGCGGGTGATGTTGAGATGCGTGGCGAGGCGGTCGATTTCCTCGTCGCTGATCCAGACGAATCCTGGGTTGCCGGTGCAGCAGTTGCCGCACTGGGTGCAGGTGAAGCTGAGGCCATCGGCATACCAGGGGTCTGGCGAGTGGGTGTTGGAAACGGGAAGTTTCATGGCGGTTCTTTCGATATACAGCGGCAACGATATTACTTTTTGGGACCGATAAGCGTTCGCTGAGGCAGACTTTAAGCGATTGGGGCACGGTTTTGTAATTCTTGTGTAGCGGGCTGGACTTGCCATATCGGCTTGACGATAATAACTATTCAGGTTGGTTCGACGATCGAGTCCAGGGTAAGTGAGACCTGTCTGTACAGTACTCCCACCTCTCTTCTCTTCGCCCCTCCTACCTTGGGTCAAATGTCGGCCCCTTTCATTAACCCGGAAAGCAGACAGCGGGTTGAAGCCCAAAAGCAGGAGATCGTAATGGGCAAGAAGTTGTATGTCGGGAACCTTAGCTACAACGTTAGCAGTTCCGACCTGGAGCAGTTGTTCGCTCAGCACGGAACCGTGCAGAGCGCCGAAGTGATCGCTGACCGTGACACGGGTCGAAGCAAAGGCTTCGGATTCGTCGAAATGGGCACAGAAGATGAAGCCCAGGCAGCCATCAGCGCATTGAACGGCCAGCAGAATGATGGCCGCGCACTCACAGTCAACGAAGCCAAGCCGAAGGAAAATCGCGGCGGTGGCGGCGGTGGCGGTGGTGGTGGCCGCGGTGGATTCGGCGGCGGCGGTGGTGGTGGTCGCAGCAGTGGCGGCGGCGGCGGTGGCCGTGGCGGCTACGGCGGCGGAGGTGGTGGTGGCGGTGGTGGCGGCGGCCGAGGCGGTCGCTACTAAGAACGCCAACCGTACCTTCACCAGGTACATTGCTTAAGAGCAAACGAGCCCAGGAATTTTATTCTTCCTGGGGTTTCTTCTTGGTATGTACAGATCAAAACGGCCGCTATGCCATGACGACATCGACATCGTGCTGCTGGCGATCGTCGACGAGCGGCACGGTCTTCTCGGGCTGTTCGATGCCGTCGCTGATGACGCGCTCGACGGAGGTGCCTTTGCCGCCGTTCTTGATGGTGATGTGATAGACAGTCTCGCGGTAGCGGT
>JBBRHH010000300.1:0-7373 GCA_038222915.1 Tepidisphaerales bacterium | reverse complement strand
GCGCGCCAGGCGGGGAACTTTAAGCCGCAACGCACGGAGAACTGTATCTCGCGTCTCTCGATCCCAACGGCTTCAACGGCGTCAGCCCGCTCTGGGTGAACGCCGTCAACGAGGATATTGGGAGTGGAAGCACTGTGATCCCCAACTATCAGGGCAGTTGGGATACGTTCGCGGCCGACAATTCGATCAATGGCGGCATACCGATTAACGACAGCAACGTTGGCAACTACCTGGGAAGCTGGGGCGTCGACACCGCAACGCACACCGTCTGGGCCGTTGTCGATCACAACAGCGAATTCGCCGTCGTTCCGGAACCTGCGTCCATGAGCCTTCTGCTTCTGGGCGGTTTGCTCGGCCTCAAGCGGCGCCGGAAATAATCCGACCAGCGGAGCATTTCAAAACAAACAACGGGCCGGCCTTCGAAATGAGGCCGGTCCGTTCCTGTTGATGCTCAGCTTTTCACCTGCATCGCCAGAATCCGCGCGATTGCTTCGCAGATCTCGGTGCGGTGAATCCCATTGAGCGCCAAGGCCAATTGCGTTTCCATTAAACCGTACGGAATCCCCGTGTCGTATCGCTGACCCTGCGTGACCACCACCCAGTACTTTTCGGTGTGCTGGCGGAAATGTTCCTGGGCGGCCGTCAACTGGATCTCCCCCTTTTCGCGGATGTTATTCCTGATCAGATATTCCAGCGAATCGAAAATCTTCGGCGAGAACACGTGCATGCCGAAATGAGCCAGATAATTCCCGGCCGGCAAGCCCGGCGTCGCCAACTGCTCGCGCGCAAGCTCAATGCCCGGCTTTTCGACAATTAACTCGGCCTTGTAAATCCCCCGCGCCGGCTCAATCGGATTGCCGCGAATTGTTCCGAAGAGGTGAAGATGGCGTTCCAGAGTCGGCTGAACCCCGGTCACGGCCTCCAGCATGTATTGCTCAAAGACGCGGATGAGTTGCCGGGCGCAGCGGTCTTTGATGTCGCTGATGTACACATGATCGCCGAGCAGGAGAAGAAACGGCTCATCGCCGACAAATTCCCGCGCTTGGAAAACGGCGTGGCCAAATCCTTCGGGGGATTGTTGCTCGGCAAAATGAAGACGTTCGCCAAACGCCCCGAGCTTTTCGGATTCGAGAATGGCCCAATCCTTGCCGCGAAACGACTTGGCGGTGTCGTCATCGAGGCGTTTGAAATACTCGCGATAGAGATCGGTCTCGCCCGGCTGGGTGATGATGCAGATTTCCTCGATGCCGGACTCGATCGCCTCTTCGCCAATGATCTGCAGGACGGGCTTGGGCAGGCCGTCGCGATCGACCAGCGGGAACATTTCCTTCTGCACCGCGGTGGACGCGGGATACTGGCGGGTCCCCCGGCCGGCGGCGGCAATAACGGCTTTGCGGACTTTGGCCAAAATGAGCTCCTTTGGAAACGAATATAGCTTCGCCAGTTCGCAACTTCACCCTGGAGGAGCAGTAGTAGCGGTGGCGGAGATTGTTGGTTTTCAATCAAAGGTTACGGTCTTGTTACGGTCTTGTTCGATTCCTGAACGCTGATCCGAAGCGTCTCAGCGACCGGAGTTAGTTCATATGCATATTGCTCGCATGCTTCTGGCAATCGCGATACTGACAAACTTCGTCGCGACCAACGCGCAGGCCGCGGCCGCTCCCGCCGGCCCCCCTGTACTCGACCCCCCGACACTTCAATCGCTGGGCGTCTACTGGATCATCCGCGACGGCGACCATGCGAAGGTGACTCTCGAATACCGCAAAGAGGGAGCCGAGACTTGGAGCGCCGCACCGCCGCTACTGCTCGTAGACAAAGGCCCGTTCAAGAACGAAGGCAACGAGCCCAAGAAGCTGGCCGTTGAAGTCCCGGCCGATGCACGCCTCTTTGCGGGCAGCGCTCTGCTCCTCGACGCGGACACCGCCTATGAACTGCGATTGAAAATGAGCGATCCCGACGGTGCTCACGCGGAACAAACATTAAAGGCGCGCACGATCGCCGAACCGCAAGCGCCGAAGAATGCTGTGCAGCTTCATGTCATGCCCGGCAAGGGTGGCGGCGACGGATCGGCGGGCAATCCAATCAAAGGCCTCGCGGCCGCCGAGAAGGCCGCGAAGCCTGGCACGATCTTTCTGCTTCACGCCGGCGTTTACGAAGGACCGCTGACCATTGCCCACAGCGGTGAGCAGGGCAATCCGATCATCTGGCGCGGAGGCGGTGACGGCGAGACGGTGATCGACGGAATGTTCCCAAAAGAGAAGCTGGCCGGCGCGGCCATCGCCGCGATCGGCGTACATGACGTCTGGTTCGAAAAGCTCTCGATCCGCAACGCCTACAACCTGATTCGCGGCCACGAGTCGCAGCGCATCGTCATTCGTCGCTGTCACTTTGCCACCTGCATCTGCGGCATCGTCGCGACGGATACCAAGACCGGCAACATCAGTAACTTCTTTATCTCGGACAACGTCTTCGAAGGCGACATGCCCTGGCCAACGACGATGAAGGAATGGCACGAGCTTCCAGAAGCCCGGGCGATCTGGATCGTCGGTAGCGGCCACGTGGCCTGCTACAACCGCATCCACCATTTCAAGGACGGACTGGATCTGGGTGACACAAAGGCGACCTATGCCTGCGATTTCCACAACAATGAAGTGAGCGACTGCTTCGACGACGGATCGGAGATGGACGGCTCCGACCGCAATACCCGGAACTTCAACAATCGCTATACAAACGTCTTGACAGGCATCTCCCTGCAACCCGTCTACGGCGGGCCGATCTACGTCTTCCGCAACGTGCTCTTTAATGTGCAGACGGAAGTCTTCAAGCTGCACAACAGCCCGTCGGGCGGCGTTCTTGTCCACAATACTTCTGTAAAGAACGGTATCGCGTCGATGGTGAATACGTCGGAATCCATTTCCAATTTCTATTCTAGAAATAACCTGTTGCTGGGCACGGAAGGCCGGGCCTGCAACTACGAATGCCCGGCCATCCACACCGATTACGACTACGACGGATTCGGCGGCTTCACCGGCGAGCTATTCCTGAAGTGGAACAACGAGCGTTACCCCTCGCTGGCGGCCGTCAAAGCCAAAGCACCGATCTACAAGCACGCGGTTGCCGTAGATCCCGCGACGGCATTTGCCAGCGGAATAATGCCGCCACAAGACCCCAAGAAGGTCTACGATTCGGCCACCATCGATCTCCGCCTGAAGGCAGGCTCCGCGGCCATCGACGCCGGCGAAGTCCTGCCCGGATTCAACGATGGGTTCAAAGGCGCTGCGCCGGATCTTGGAGCATATGAACTCGGCACGGCGTTGCCGCACTACGGGCCACGGCCGGAGAAGTAGAGCCGTTCGACTCTCTCAACATGCTGCACAAGTAATCCGCTACTTCTCCGAGTTCCCCCAAACCTTCACCACCATCTCCCGCGATCTGGGGCCATCGAACTCGCAGAAATAGATTCCCTGCCAGCGCCCCAGAATCAGCCGGCCCGCTTCGATCAATATCGTTACACTGTTGCCGACGAGCGATGTTTTCACGTGACTATCGCTGTTGCCTTCGCCGTGTTGGTAATAGTCCTCGTGTTTTGGTGCGAGCTCCGAAAGCTTCCGCAGCATGTCGCTCTTCACGTCCGGATCGGCGTTCTCGTTGATTGTCACCGCCGCCGTCGTGTGCGGAACGTAGGCGATCACAAAACCATCGCGCACGCCAAGTTTATTAACAACGGCCTGAACGCGACCCGTTACTTCCACCATCTCTGATCGATGTCTGGTCCGGACGGCCTCGGTAGTTGAAGGATGAGATTGCATCAGGCGATTCCTCGAAGCGCCGCACGCATCGCGCGCGGTAAATGAACGTCGGTCGCAGGCGACAACTGAAGCATATAGCCGCGTCGTCGCCGATAGAACTTCCCATCATGCACAAACAGCCGGCCGAGTGTCAGCCATATTTCCGGGACTCGCCGCGTCAACGCAATCGCCAGCGTCTTGGCCTGCTCGAATTGTTCGTGACGAAACTGACAGACGAAGATGAAATCCCCGTCCTTCGGAAAATGCACGTCCGGCAACGCTCCAATCGCCCCGGACAGCAACTGCATCACTTCTATCACCGACTTCCGGGATCCGACCTTCCAGCCTTGCGCGCCCTTCCGGTGAATGATCGCATCGCGCCGCTCCGGCCTCGGCTTGCACAGTGCCTGCAGCGCCGACATCTCCCAATCCGGGCAAAGGCGCGGGCAAGCCAGCAGATGCGTCTCCTCCACCCGGCGGGCTTTTCGCTTTGCCCGTGGCCAAATCGCGATCGGTCTCATTGTCTCAATCGTAGGCGCATCCAGAATCGTCCGTCGCGGCTACAATTCCATTGAGCGCTTCATGAAATACACAGGCCTGATGTTCTATCCCTCCGGCGCAAAGCTCACCCTGGATCTGGCCAACCTTTCGCCCCTGCAGGGCAACACCGCGTACGAGCTTTATGGCCAGTTCAAGCACGCAATGGCCGACGATGAGTTCATTGCCAAGATCGATGTTCAGCCGCCGTATGAGCCGCTGGCGCTTCGGTTCAAACGCGTCGGGCAAACGGCCGCCCACGTGTCATTCTCGCAGGGCGAACAATTTGAGCCTGACAAATTGGAAGCGGCGGTTGCGCTACTGGCACGGCTCGACGTGGACGAAGACGAAATCGCCCTGAGCGAGTTGGCTTCCGAATCGGTGTTGCACATCATCCGCCCGTCCGACTGGGAGGATGCGCGCATGGCTACCGGTCCAGTCGCCGCTGCCTTCTTCACCACCGAAGAAGCCCTCAACGATCCGCTGATCCACGGCCTGATGAGTCTCGCCGGCGCGGCGTTCTTCGATACGCTGGGTCTTTTGGATTGATCAACTTCCCACTTTGGTGGAAGGCCCGAATCGCAGCGCCGACCACGTCTGGTCAATCGCGACGATTGAAACAACTGTCCAGGCAAGCGACTCAAGCGCGTTCCATCCCTTATCGCGGGTCACGTCCGACTTTTCTTTTGAGCTGATTTTCGGATACGCCGCCCAGAGCACGCCTCCGTCCTTGAGCGCGGCCGTCGCAAGCGGCGCGTGTCGATCGGCGTCGGACTTTGAATGCACGAACAGTAGCGCCAGATCGAAGGCATCGCGCTTCGTACTTCGCGTCGATACCGTCGCACCCTCCGGCAGTGGGTTGAGCAGGTCTGCGTATCCGGCCGGGGCGTTCAAGAGCAACACTTTGTAGTTTGGCTTGAGATGTAGCTTCTTGGAAAGAGGCGCGGCCGAGGGTGGAATTGCGGGCATGCCCAGTCATTGTCGAGACATCGCCCGCAATCTCAACTTACGAGCAGCGGCAGTATCTCCGAAGCCCGCCCCTTCAATGAAATGGCCGCGTGCTCGTCCAGTGCCGAGTCCTCCAGATTGAAGACGATCACCCGCCCGCGCTGCGCCGCAAGCTGAACCAAACCGGCCGCCGGATACACTTGCCCGCTCGTGCCGACAACCAACATCGCGTCGGCCTCTTTGCAGGCATGTTCCGCCACCTTCCAGAGCGCCGGGTCCAGCATCTCGCCAAACCATACCACCGCCGGCCGCAGCTTCGCCCCGCATTCTGGACAACCGCGCAGCGGCGGCAGGGCAGTGAAATCAACCGCCTCGCGATAATCGCAACCCGAGCAGCGATCCTCGGCCAGGGTTCCGTGAAGTTGCAAAGTCACGGCGTTCTTCGGTGCAATCCGCTCATGCAGTCCATCCACATTCTGCGTGATCAATGTCGCGCCGCGCTCCTGCAGCGCACCAATCGCAACATGTCCCGCGTTCGGCGTCAGCACCGCCAGTTGCGATCGCCGCCAGTTGTACCAGTCGTACACCAGCTTCGGATCGCGGCGAAATCCTTGCGGGCTGGCCAACGTCATCGGATCATACTTGCCCCAGAAAGTGTCGCCCGATGCACCTCGAAACGTCGGCACGCCGCTGTCGGCGCTCACGCCCGCGCCGGTGAAAATCACCAGGCGCTGCGCCGAGCGGATCATTTCCCTTGCAAGCAGGATGTCGTCCATGCGAGCCTCCGTCCAGATCCCTACAACACCAGATCGCATGCCTCGGGCGGCATCCAATGATGCGGCTTCCCGGCCCACTTCACGTTGCATCCCAGCGGATTCGTCGCCAGCACTTCCGGCTTCCTTCCGGCCAGCAGCGCATCCACCGCATCATGCAACTCATGCGTTGTCTCTTTCCCCGGATTGCGCGGGTTGTCATCCATCCGGCCCGTGTACGCCAGTTTCCGATCGGCATCGAAAACATAAAAATGCGGCGTCCGCAGCGCGCCATAGGCCATTGCCGTTTCCTGTGTGTCATCGCGCAGATACGGAAACTTGAAACTCTTCTCCCGCGCACGGATCACCATGTGCCCAAATGAGTCGGTCGGATGCATCTGATCTTCGTTGGAGTTGATCGCCACCATCGACACACCGCGCAGGGCGTAGTCGGCGTAAAACATGATCATCCGATCCTCGCACCCAATCACATACGGACAATGGTTGCACGAAAACACAACCACCAGCACCTTCGCTTCACGAAAGTCGGCCAGCGAATACCGCTTGCCGTCCACACCCGCCAGATCAAAATCCGGCGCTTCCTGTCCAATTTGCAGCGTAAATGCCATTTCGGCCTCCAATGTTTGAGAATGTCCCGCGATCGGCACAATAATAGGACTGTTGTCCGCACAAAGTGGCATCCATGCGCGGCCCGCTATAATCTCAGGTGGAGACGTTTAAACAATGACCAAGTCGTGGCAACAACCCCTTCCCAAGATTTATACCCAGCTTTCCGACCCTGAGCTGCGCCTGCGCATCCAGACTGCCCGGGACGAACTCGGCGATAAACTCGTCATCCTTGGCCACCACTACCAGCAAGACGCCGTGGTCGATTTCGCCGATTTCACTGGCGACAGCTTCGAGCTCTCCCGCAATGCCGCCGCCCAGAAGGCCGCCCAGTACGTCGTCTTCTGCGGCGTCCACTTCATGGCCGAGTCGGCCGACATCCTCACCCCCGACTCCGTCCACGTCATCCTCCCCGATCTTGGCGCAGGCTGCTCAATGGCCGACATGGCCAACCTCGATCAGACCCTCGACTGCTGGGCCCAGCTCACCGATCTCTGTACCGATCAAATCATCGTCCCCATCACGTATATGAACAGCTCCGCGGCCATCAAGGCCTTCGTCGGCGAACACGACGGCGCTGTCTGCACCAGCTCCAACTGCCGCAACGTCCTCGAGTGGGCGCTCAAGGAGCAGGCTGCAGAAGGACCGGCCGCGCGCAAGATCCTCTTCTTCCCCGACCAGCACCTCGGCCGAAACACCGCCCTCTCGATGGGCTACGCCG
>JBBRHH010000299.1:0-7381 GCA_038222915.1 Tepidisphaerales bacterium | reverse complement strand
CTCTCCGACTGCGCCCCAGGCGACGTCCTTGAAGACGTCTACGTCCTCACCGGCAAGCAATTCTCCGCCTCCACTACCGGAAAATACTTCATCAAGGCCTTCATCTCCGACCGCTCCACCCAGGTCACCGCCCGCATGTGGAACGCCACCCGCGATACCTTCAACGCCATCCCCGAATCCGGCTTCCTGAAAGTTCGCGGCCGCGTCGAAAACTACCAGAACAACCTCCAGTTCATCATCGAACAAATGTGGCCGGCCAAAGACGGCACCTTCGAAGTCGCCGACCTCATCCCCCACACCGACAAAAACATCAACGCGATGTGCGCCAAGCTCGCCGAGATCCTCGGCAGCATCCAGAACCGCCACCTCGCCGCCCTCATCCACGCCTACCTCGACGATGAAAAACTGATGGCCGACTTCTGCAAGGCCCCCGCCGCCATGACCTTCCACCACGCCTTCATCGGCGGCCTCCTCGAACACACCCTCAACGCCATCGAAGTCGCCGACGCCGTCGTCAAATTCTACCCCGGCCTCAACCGCGATCTCGTCATCGCCGGCATCTTCCTCCACGACATCGCCAAAACCTGGGAACTCCGCTACGACTGCTCCTTCGGCTACACCGACGGCGGCCAACTCGTCGGCCACATCGTCAAATCCGCCATCTGGGTCGAACAAAAACGCGAAGTCGCCGAAACCATGCTCGGCGAAAAAATCCCTCAGAATCTCATCGATGTCGTCCAGCACATCATCCTCTCCCACCACGGCGTCCCCGAATTCGGCGCAGCCCGCATCCCCAGCAGCCCCGAAGCCATTGCAGTCCACATCATCGAAAACATGGACGCCAAACTCATGATGGCCCTCGGCGCAACCCGAGGCGAAAGCAAAGCCGGCGCAGAAGGCAACTGGACCGAATATCTAAAAGGCTTCGGCGGCCGCCTCTACCGCCCCGACGTAGCCCCCGCCGATGCCCCACTCGCCGACCCCCTAGAACTCGAACCCCGCAACGACGGCGACGCAGCCGCCTCCCCAACCCTGAAACTCTCCATCAACAACCCCCTATTCGAATCCGAACCCGCCCGGCGAAAATAACCTCATTTCGCACTGCGCCGGCTGGTCTTGCGTTTGGTCTGGGCAGTCTCGGCGGTGGGATCGACAAAAGCGGGGTATTTGACGCGCGACGACGTGACAGTTTCCTCTTCGTCGTAGCCCACATACTTCACCTTGATCTCCTTCCCAGCCGTTCCGATCTGCCGGGCGCAGTACCATGTGCCGTTCTGCTCGACGATGAGCGGCGGGCCTTCATCGGGGAGGACGATCTCATCTCGCTTGACCTTATTGGTGACGTACCAGCCATACTTGGGGTCGCCATTGTTGAAGCCGGTGACACGGACCTTGTAGTCGTCTCCGTCCTTTGCTTCGAGCAGGCCTGAGTACCATCCCCCTTCGTGAAAAATCGCAACCATGTTCTTGGCAACCTGCGCCAGAGGCGCGGCCGTTGGATTCTTGGCGCTGACGATCACGCAGTCAGCGCCCTCCTTGCCGAAGCTCGCCTCGTAGCGGAGCTTGACATACTTGATGACTTCCTCGAGTTGGATGACGCCGTTGTGATCGAAATCGGCGCGGCCTTGAAGCGCTTCGCCGACGGCAATATCCAGCTCGTTGCTCGCACCCTGCTTGGCGCGGCAGCAGCACAGCGCCGTGCAGTTGGGAGGCAGCGCGATGTCGTTCTTGTGCGGCCGGGCAAAACCGCCGCTGCCGCAGGTCTCGATCAGGCAGACAACCTGGCAGTTGAATTGCCCGAGGAGCTCCTTAAGCTCCTTGCCGCCCACTCCCTTGTCCCCCGCCAGCCCAACGCTCCAGCCGTCCTTCGGGTCGGTGCCGCCGTGCATCCCCATGTAGAAAAAGACGACGTCGTCGGGCGTGGCGCTGGCCTTGACCGCGTTGAGACGCGCGAAGAGTTGTTCCCGCGTGGCTTTGGCGCCCGTGATGGGAAAAGTCTTCACCGTCTTGAAGAGACTGGTGCTTTCCCGCCGGAACTCCGTGACCAGTTCGGTGGCGCACCAGTTGAAATCATCGATGCTCTCGTCGGATTTGCCGATGCCGTTCTGATTGATGGCGACGGCAACCAGGTAGAGTGTTCCCGCGGACTTCGCCGGCGCCTCGGCACGGGCAATCGATGCGGAAAGGAGCACAACTAAGAGCAGCGAAATTAACCAGCAACGTGATCCGGCCATAATGGCTCCCGTTAAAGTTTCTGAAAGCTGCTAACAACATATCTGCTAAAGCAGGCACGTTCCACTGGGGCCGGGCAGTGGGACGCGCGCAGCCAGCCATTCAAAACCCAAATCCGATAAATACTATGGGAGTTGTATATTTTCGATTGACACACAACGCCCGCTCGTTATGATCCCGCCCCATGTTCGTTTTCCAGACCCCACCATGCAGCCATATGCACTCGCCCACCCCCATCGGGATGCCGTGTGCCTGTTGCTGTTAATGTCACATTCGCTTCAGTGAAGACCGGCCAAGGCCAACGCTCACCGGCTTCCAATCTGCAAATCTAAAAAGTTTTGTCCCCCACCACGTTGACCGGTGCGAAGGCGGTTGGCCGATGTCGGCCAGCCAGACCATCGCTACATCACCGCGTCACAACTTTTCCAGACCTTAAGGAGGTCATCGTGCCACACGTGTTCACGCGGGTTTCCCGCCTCTCGCCCAGGTTCAAGCGCTCCGCCCTGCTCCTCGCCGCCACAACGGCCTTGCTCGCCGGCCCATCCGCCTTCGCCGCCGATCCATCCACCCAGGATCTCGCCAGGGAAGTCCAGGCGCTCCGCGCCGAAGTCGCCCAACTCCGCGCCGCCCAGCAGGACAAAGGCGCTGATGCCCGCGATGTCTCCGCCACCGTTGCCGCCGTCAAGAACGACGCCGGCCGTCACGCCCTCAGCTTCCCGCCCGGCGGCAGCTCCGGCCACGACTTCGACAAAGGCTTCTTCATCAAAAGCGACGACGGCCGCTTCGCCCTCTACCCCGACTTGCTCTTCCAGTTCCGCGGCGTCGCCGCCAACCGCGAAGACGCCAAAAACGGCAACTCCAGCACCAACACCGGCTTCGAAACCCGACGCGCCAAATTCGGCTTCTACGGCACCGCCTTCGACCCCGATCTCAGCTACCGCTTCCTCTGGCAGAACACCACCGCCACCGGCGCGATCAACCTGCAGTACGCCTGGGCCCAGTACATCTTCGCCCATGAGGTCTTCGCGGGCGCAGACGCCGGCGTCCGCGCCGGCCAGTTCAAAAACGTCGTCTTCAAGGAAGAAACAACCCCCGACCGCGCCCAACTCTTCGCCGAACGCTCCCTCGTTAACTCCCTCATCGGCGGCGCATCCATCGGCTCCGAAACCCAGGGCGTCGATCTCCTCCTCACCGGCCGCAACACCCCCTTCCACGCCGATCTCCTCCTCCACGACGGCATCAAACGCTCCAACACCAACTTCAACAACAACCAAACCACCAACACCCTCGACCCCACCACCGGCCTCACCACCTCCACCACCTCATCCACCAACTTCGGCGTCGCCGGCCGCGTCGATTACAAACTCTTCGGCCAATGGGGCGACGGCGACGACTTCACCGGCGTCTGGGGACGCAACGATCTCCTCGTCGTCGGCGGCGGCGTCGACTTCACCCAGGCCGACCACACCAACGTCCTCCACTACACCGCCGACGTCCAGTACCAACTCCTCCACAAGCTCTCCCTCTTCGCGGGCGTCTACGGCGACTACTCCGGCTTCCGCAACCAGACCGGCCCCGGCAGCCGCTCCGACATCGGCGCTCTCTTCGAGGCCGGCTACTTCGTCACCCGCAACATCCAGCCCATCATCCGCTACTCCATCACCAAGTTCGACAGCGACTTCAAAGTCGGCGGCGAAGACACCTTCCACGAACTCGCCATCGGCGTAAATTACTTCTTCGGAAAAGAAGGCGAGCTCGGCAACCGCGCCAAAGTAACCCTCGACGCCACCTACCTCCCCAACGGCTCCCCAGCCTTCAACGGCGGCGACGTCCAAGCCAGCCCCAACGGCAACGCCGAATTCGTACTCCGCGCCCAACTCCAACTCTCCCTGTAAACCCACCACCACCCAAATACTTCATCTCCCAACCAGCGCGGCTCCTGTGCCGCGTTGGTTGGCAATGATTCAGCCGCAACGGGAGGCAGAGGAGCCCTTCTTCGGCTTCCCCACCCCGCCCTCCGCATTCACGCCCAGCTTCTGCCGCCAGTAATCGCGGCCGCGCTCGATCTCGTCGAGCAGCCGCCGCGCCATTCCCGAAGGAGCACGGTGCCCGATCTCCCACGACTGAATCAGGTCAACCGATGCGCCCAGGACCGACGCAAAGACAGCCTGGCTCACGCCCAGCGATTCGCGCAGCCGCTTGACCGATCGCGGCCCATAAGTCCCCGGCGGGTCCAGACGCCGCACCATGCGAACCGTAAACACCTCGCCAGGCAGTCGCCCACTCTCAAGTTCCTCACACGCCTGCGCGAGCGCTTCAATCATTCGACTGCCGAGCCGCGATCGCTTCGCCGTCTTCGCCTTCGGTTTCTTAATAGTCAATGCCATTCGAATTACTCCTTTTCGAAAGCGATCTCCATCCGATGCAACAGCAACTTGATGGCCTTACGCTCAGCGGCGGTCAGATTCGACGCTTCGTTTTTCGCATACGCAGCCACCAGCACCACTCGACCAAATCGTTCAAATACCGCGTAGCAAACACGAATGCCGCCGCTTTTCCCACCGGATCGCGCAAACGGCGCGTAACGCATTTTCCGCAACCCTCCGGCGCCTGCGACCACTTTCCCAACGTCCGGATTCGCGTTGATGACCATCTCCATCGCGCGCAGATCTTCGCGCGTCAATCCGAGGCGATTGCAGTCCCTTACAAAAAGATCAATGTAAAGAAACATCCGCCAATCGGCCGGATCGAATTCCTTCATTATGACATTCTATACGACAATGGCGTATGGTCAACTTGCCTGCCCCCAAACCCTCACCGCTACTCCACCCCCTTCATCCGCTCATCAAACGGCACCGTAATAAAAGGCCAACTCTCGCACTTCACCCGCACAATCCGCCCAGACCGATACCCCTCCAGCAATTCCGAAAACTTCATCCGAACCTGAATCCCACTACTCCCCAGCGGCGGATTTTCAATCACCTTCCACTCCACCACCTGCCCGATCTTCTTATCCGACCGGTGCGCCCACGTCCGCAGCGTCTTCTCCGCCACCGCCACCCCAAATCCCTTCTCCTTCACCGCCTTGCAGTCTTCATAAAGCGATGGGTCCATCCCGCCAAACAACGTCAGCGTCACCATCCCGCCGCCAAAGTCATTGTTCTCCACCGCATCGATCCACCCCGGAATCCAGCGCACCCGCTCATACTTCACATGCCGCCGCCGCTGCAATTCTCCGGCCTCCTTCCGGCTCTCCTCATCCAGCCAGATATCCGCCACCCCATACTCCCCCTGCGCCCACCCCTGCGCCCAACTCAAATTAATCTGCACGATTTGCTCCGGCCCAATCTCCGCCAACTCCACCAACTTCCGCTCTTTCCAAACCCGCGCACTCGAATCAATATCAAACGTCCGCGCCCCGCTCAATCCATCCTTCGCCGCCTGCCCCACCGACGTCACCTGAATCTTCCCCTTCACCGCATCCACCAAAACCACTTTCCAGCTCTGCCCGCGCCGCTGATAAAAACTGAAATCGTCCTCCAGCGTAATCGCATGATTCTGCGCGATCGTATGTTTCGCGTCCCCCTTCGTCGTCGCGACAGTCTTCTCCTCACCCGCCGGCGGCAAAAAGAAATATCCATGCACGTGCGTCCCGATCGGAATATCCCGCAGCTCCGCCGGCGCTCCGTTGTACCAGAGCATCCCATACGGCAGCATCGCAAACGGCTGAATCATCTCCCGCTCATAGCGATTCGGATCCCCATCCAGCCGCAACTCCCCGCGTCGATTGATCGGATCCACCCCCACCAGTTCCCCCGCGATATACAGCCCAGCATCCGCCGGCGGAAACTTCCCCGGCTGCGGCACATAATCATTCTTCCCCTCGCCAAAAACCGGCATGGCAAAATGCACCATCACCAGCACCACCGCTGCCCAAATCAATCTCATGCCAGCACCTCGGAAACCGTCCCCAGCGAATCCGCAAATTTCTCCGCCTTCACATCCATCCGCTGCGCCATCGTCAGCAGCAGGTTGCTCATGCAAGCCTTGTCATTCACCGCCTGGTGATAAATCCCCGGATGCTTGTCATACCCCTGAAACGTCTTGATCTGATTAAAATCAATATGCTTGCCATGCTTCAACCCAAGCTTCGCGCCGCCCGCCAGAATAATCGGCAAGCTCGCGTTCCCATGGCTATGCCCATACGCCATCCCGCTCCCATACAGCGCCATCGTCGTATCCAGCAGCGGCCCATCCGCGTCCTTCACCTCTCCCAGCCGATCCAGAAAATACCCAAACTGCGCAATATTAAACGAGTCGCTCTGCGTAAGCTGCCGCAGCAGTTCCGTATTCCCATTGTGATGCGACAGCGAATGCCGGTCCTGCTTCACGCCAATCTCCGGCACCGCCGGCCCCTGCCCCTCCTCGCCCGTATTAAACGTCACCACCCGCGTCATGTCCGTCTGAAACGCCAGCACGATCAGGTCATACATCGTCCGCAGATAATCCCCCAGCATCTGCAGCGAAACATCCCGGTTCAAATGCGACTGCGCCGCCGGATCAATCTTCGGCCTCGGCGTATCCAGCCACTTGTCCGAACGCTCCGTCCGCACCTCCACCTCCCGCACCGCCGTCAGATATTGCTCCAGCCGCCCCCGGTCTTCCTTCCCCAGATCCGCGTTCAAGCTCTGCGCATCATCCAGAATCGCATCCAGAATGCTCCCCCGCCGCCGATACCCGCGCCGCTGTTTCGCCACGCCTCCCTGCGGCTCTTCAAACATGTCCCGAAACGCCACGCCCGGGCTCGATTGCGAAGGCAGTTGAATCCCATCCGCGCTCCACGACATCGATCCGCCCTGGTTGCTCAGCTCCAGCGACGAATACCGCGTAATCGGCGCAGTCACCTGCGCCATCAGTTGATCCACCGAAATCGTGTTCCGTTCCGAAGGCCCGATCTTCCCGCCCGTCAGCCAGATCGAGCGGCAGTTGTGATGATGCCCCAGCCCATGCGGATGATAAAGCCCGCTGATCGGCGTGAAATGCTCGCGATGTTTCTCAAGCGCCGCCAGCGGCTTCGACATCTTATACCCCGCCCCCGTCTCGGCCATCTGCCAGTCCTTCGTGTTCACCCCATTCGGCAGATAAATAA
>JBBRHH010000298.1:0-7417 GCA_038222915.1 Tepidisphaerales bacterium | reverse complement strand
GTCAGCTTCTCCAGAACAATCAATCGCCGCCGCTCTTTCAAGCTCATCGTCAATACTCCCATCGCCCTGGAATAACCCAAAGCACATGAGGACATTTCTATTGCGATAAGAAGAGGACATTTCTACTGCGATACAACAACCCAGCTAACTCATTCCCTTGCAACTCCCCCCACCGCTGCTACAATCTTCCCTCTTACAAAATTCGGAGATACCGACCATGGCACGATTCGAACCCCGTGAACGGGGCGACAAGACGGAAAAGTTTCAGACGTTCAACCGCCCGAAGATCAAAGTCACCCGCACCAGCGCGTCCGGCAAGGTGTATATTGACTACAAGGACACTGAGTCGCTTCGTAAAATGATCAGCGGCAATGGGAAGATCCTTTCCCGCAAGCGCACTGGCGCTACGGCGATGGAACAGCGGATGTTGGCCCAGGCGATCAAGCGGGCACGTTTCATGAGCCTGCTGCCTTACGTTACTACGATGCAATAATCTTGGCTTTGGCCGAGTTTTGCTCCCTTTTAGCAGTAAATCAACGCCCGCGCAGAAATCTGCGCGGGCGTTTTCTGCGTTTGACGGATGTTACAGGCTTCGATGATTGCCGTGGTGAGTCAGAACGCCCTGATAGGGCGCAGCTAGTGTGACAGTAGTGCGTGGGAAGTCGGTCAGAATTACACGGGTGGATCAGCGAAACGAGAAGCCGTACGACCAGTCGCAGTATACGTTTTAATTATAAGTTCTTTTATTATAGATCCTTAAGACAATATTCGGATTGTCGGTATTTTTTGCCGGTGGATCCACGATCTAAGGGCACACGCCTTGCTTTACCCCTTTCGTTGAGATCGCGGCGGCAAATTCCTAAGCCCTCAGGACTTTGTTGCAACAAACGCACTCAACTCCATTCCCCCCTCCTATGACCCCGGGAAAGCCCCCCGGGGTTTTTTTTATGCGCTGTGGCGGCGAGGATCAGAAGCGGGGCTTGTGGGCTACGATCTGTTTCTCCAGCAGGCGTTCGAGAACATCGCAGACGCGGTTGATCTGGCGGGCAGTCATTCGGCTGAAGAAGGGGAGGGCGACTGTGCGCGAGGCGACATATTCGCAGACGGGGAAGTCGCCTTCGCGGTAGCCGAATTTCTCGACCATGTACGGTTGAAGGTGAATGGGGGGGAAATAGTTGTTCGCGCCGATGCCTTCTGAGCGCAACGCGGAGATGATTTCGTCGCGGTCGGCGGGGGTGAAGAGGTCGTTCAGGCGAACCACAAACACAAACCAGCTCATGAGCGTGTCTTCCATCACAGTTGGAAGGATCAGGAATTTGTTGGTCATGAGGCGTTCGATGTAGTGGTGGGCGACCCGACGGCGGTTTTCGAGGATTTCATCGAGGCGGCGGAGCTGGGCGACGCCGATGGTGGCGTTGATTTCGCTGAGACGATAGTTGTAGCCCAACCTTTGGTGTGCCAACCAGGACATTCCTTCGCGGCCTTGATTTCGGAGGGCGCGGCAGAGCTCGGCGAACTTGTCGTCGTCGGTGAGGATCATGCCGCCTTCGCCGGTGGTGATCTGTTTGTTGGGATAGAAGGCGAAGACGCTGGCTCGGCCGAAGGAGCCGATGGGGCGCTGCCCAAGCTTTCCGCCGAGGCCTTCACAGGCGTCTTCGATTAACACCAACTCGTGTTTTTGTGCGAGTTGTTCGAGCTCGGCCATGCCGCCGGGGTGGCCGAAGACTTCGACGCCGACGATGGCGCGGGTTTTGGGGGTGATGGCGGCGGCGATTTTGTCGAGGTCGATGTTCAGAGTTTGCGGGTCGATGTCGACGAAGACCGGCTTGGCGCCGACATAGAGGGCGCAGTTGGCACTGGCGACGAAGGAAAAGGGCGTGGTGATGACTTCATCGCCTGAGTCGACGCCGGCAGCGATCATTGTGCAGTGGAGGCCGGCGGTGCCAGAGCTGACGCCGACGGCGTGCTGACGGCCGGCGAGGGTGGCGCAGGCACGTTCGAATTCCTCAAGTTTTGGCCCGATGGAGAGGGTTGGCGTGCCCATTACTTCAACCACGGCGTCAATTTCGGCGCGGGTGATGTCGGGTCGTGACAAGGGGATAGGTGTCGCCATGTGCTCCTTCACTGTTCTCGGTCAAGCTCTGCCTAGTGCGCGAACGATACTGTACAATCGACCCCCTTTCGTCCGATAAATATATCGACCCCAAGGCCGTTTCCGCATGAGCGATCCCCAACGCACCAAGCCCCGCAACAACGCCGACTTCTACCGCGCATGCCGATATCTCGGCCCGCATCGCAGAATTGTCGTGATCTCGATTCTCTGCGCCTTCTTCGTGGGGGCGGCCTTCACGGGCGGACTGGGGACGATGCTGCCGGTCTTCAAGATCCTACTGTCGGGCCAGAGCGTTCAGGACTGGATGAATAGCCGGGTCGTCGAGCACCGGCTGCACATCAAGCTGTCGGATGATCCGACGGCGGTGCGGGTAGAACGCCTGGACGGGCATCCGCGGATTCCGGTCGGGCCGGCGCAGGCAATTTGGATTGATGGTGCGAATGCGCCGGCGACCCCTTCGGCGGTCCTTGATTATCTTGCAAACCCCGCAAACGAAATAGTGCCGATTGTGGATCCGAATTCGGCGACCGGCGTCCAGTCGGTGGCGCTTCAGGCCGTGCCGTGGCATTATCGCACGGGGCGCAGACTGGTTGCCCCCCTGCCAACCAAACCGGTGTGGGCGATCGGCTGCGTGCTTGCGGTGATCGCGGTGCTGACGATCGTGGGGAATATCGTGCGGTTTTTTCAGGAGTATTTGTCGGACAAGGCCGCGATTCTGGCGGTGAATGATATTCGGCGGCAGCTTTACGATCATGTGCTACACATCCCGATGAGTTATTTCGGGATGAAGGGAACTAGCGACGTGACCAGCCGGCTGGTGCAGGATGCGCAGGGGCTTCAGGATGGATTTAAGACTGTTTTGGGGCAATCGATTCAAGAGCCGATCAAGGCCGTGATGGCGCTGGCCCTGGCGCTGTTTCTTTCTTGGAAGCTGGTGCTTTTTCTTGGGCTTTTTGGGCCGTTGGCGGTGCTGGTGATTCGTAAGTTTGGAAAGAAGATGCGGCGGGCCAGCCGGCGGGCGTTACAGAATTCTTCGTCGATGCTGGGACAGATTGAGGGATCGCTGATTGGGATTCGGGTGGTGAAGGCGAGCCTGGCTGAGCGATTTGAACGCCGGCGATACCGGACGATTATGCAAGGGTTGGTGGGCGAGCAACTGAAGATGAGCCGGATTGATGCGTTTAATCCGCCGATCATGGAGACACTCAATCTGCTGGCGGTGGCGACGGTGGTGCTTTATGCGTCGTATCTTGTATTGGTTGCCAAGACGCTGGAGCCGAGCACGTTTCTGTTGGTGATGGCTTGCCTGGTGGGCATGGGCGAGGCGCTTCGGCGGATGAGCAAGGTGAACAACGTCCTGCAGAAGAGCAATGCGGCGGCGGCGCGGATTTTTGAGACGCTGGATATTCCGGTTGAGATGGGTTCGGGGATTCGGAGTCAGGCCGCTCAGTTGAAACGAGTACAGCGTGGTGCGGCGAGCAATGAACTGGCGGCCGATCGGCTTACCAATATTCCTTCGATCCAGCGTTCGCTGACATTTGAGGATATTACCTTCTCCTATCACAACGCGCCTTCGCCCGCGCTGACCAATGTGTCGCTGACGGTTGAGAAGGGAAAGTGCATCGCGGTGGTGGGACGCAACGGATCGGGAAAGACAACGCTACTCGCTATGCTGCCGCGCTTCTATGACCCGCAGCAGGGGCGAGTGCTGATTGACGGCGTTGATATTCGGCGGGCGACGTTGCGCTCGCTTCGCCGGCAGATTGGGATCGTGACGCAGGACTCGGTGATTTTTCCGGGGACGATCGCGAGCAACATCGCGTATGGGCAGCCGCTTGCGACGCGCGAGGCGATCATCGCGGCGGCGAAGCGTGCTTTTGCCCACGATTTCATTTTGGAAAAGGCCGACGGATATGACACAATTCTGGGCGAACATGGGGCGAGCCTTTCGGGCGGCCAGAAACAACGCCTTTGCATTGCGCGGGCGATTCTGCGGCAGACGCCGATTCTGATTCTTGATGAGGCGACGAGCCAAGTGGATTCCGAGAGCGAGCATTTGATTCAGCAGGCCATTGAGTCGTTGATCCATGAGCGGACGACGTTCGTGATCGCACATCGGTTCAGCACGATTTTGAGTGCGGATTCGATTGTGGTGATGGATAAGGGGCAGATTGTTGGACAGGGGAAGCACGAGCAGCTTTTGCAGACTTGTCCGCTTTATCAGCAGTTGTATGAGCGGCAGTTGTTTGCGGCGCCGGCGGTGGCGTAATCGCGACAATGTCGAGTTAGGCGTTCGGGGCGGGTACAATATGGTCGAGGTTCTGTATGGATGAAAGCAAGTCGTACATCGGCACTGACGAGCATGGCGTGAAGCGCGTGGGTGGAACGCGAATTTCGTTGGACTCGGTGATCATCGGATTCCGACAAGGCGAATCTCCTGAAGAGATACAAAGAAACTTTCCAGTATTGACTCTGGAGCAAGTGTATGGGGCGATCGCACACTATCTGGGACGCCGCGTCGAGGTGGACGAATATCTCCAGAAACAATCTGAGACGTTTGACCGACTCCGTGCTCTCAGCGAAGAAAAAACAACCGCAGTCGTGGAGCGACTAAAGAGGGCCCGCTCCGAAAAAGCGGGGCAACTGCGATGAGCCGTCCGCGCTTCCTGGCCAATCATGATTTGACGGAAGCAATCGTTGTCGGAGTTCTACGCCGCGAGCCGAGTATTGATTTCGTCCGATTACGAGCGGTCGATATGTCTAAGCGTCCAGACGCAGAAGTCCTGGACTATGCTGCGCGAGAGGGTCTCCTGATCGTTTCTCACGACGTCAATACCATGACGGCGCATGCCGCGCAGCGAGTCGACGCGGGTTTGCCGATGCCTGGGGTCTTTGCCACTCATCAGGGCGAGCCGATTGGCGCGATCATTGACGATCTGGTATTGATCTGGGCATCGAGTGAAGCGGAGGAGTGGGCCAACCAAGTGCAGTTTCTGCCATTTCGGTGAACTTGCCTTCGAATGCTCAAGCCGTCTGACCAAACCCCTCCAGCGCGAGCTTTTTCGTCACCGGGGGGAAGCAGGCGTCGTCGTTGCAGGCCTGATAGGTCAATAAGACACTCAGCTCGCCGGCTGTGGCCATGCTTTGCTTGAATCGCACGTTGAATGTTATTTCACCGTCGTAGACTCGGATGGGTGATTCGGCGAAGGCGAACGACTGTTCCTTGCCGGGCGGGTAATCGATCGATTCGACCGAATCTCGCGATTGGCCTTCGAGCTCTAGGCGCGTGGCGATCAGGCCTTCGCCGGGGTTGTTTGTGTTGATGTGGAAGCCGTCGAAGATCTTTGCGTGGACGTGGAGCTCGTTTTCACTTGCCCATTCGGCGCGAAGCGTGACGACTGTTTCGGCCACGCTGTTTGGTGATGGCGGGCGGGCTGCGGCTTCGTCTTCGGTTGCCGCGGTAACGGTGAATGGCTCGTTGACCTGCAGGAACAAGGTGGCGGCCTTGACCATGGCGCTCATGCCTTCGGCGTGGGCGGAGAGCGCCTGCGCGAAAGTGCCGAGCGTGCTTCGAGCGCTGTCTGAATCGCCTAGTTCGAGCAGTGCGATCAAGGCCATGGCGTTGCCGCTGGGGAGGGGTGAATCGCTGCCGACCTTCTGGCGGATGATCAGGTCGGTGGCGGTTTCACTTGTGAAGTAAAAGCCCGCAGGCAATGCGTTGGGACTCTCTTCGTCGATCTCGCCGAATCTTTCGATCATGGTCGCGGCCAAGGCGCGTGCGTATTCCACCCACTTTGTTTCGCCGCCGGCGTCGTTGAGGGCGACCAGGGCACGGATGAAGAAGGCGTAATCGTCGAGGAAGGCGTCGTGTTTGGCGACGCCGTCGCGGCTGGTGCGCCAGAGGCCGCCGTCGGATGTTCGGTGGTGATCGTGGAGGAAGGTGGTGGCGCGGGTGGCGGCGTCGATGTAGAGATCTTCCTGCAGGATCTTCCCGCCGTAGGCCAAGGCGCGGATCATGAGGGCGTTCCAGCTTGTGATGATCTTCGTATCGAGGAGCGGTTGCTTGCGATTGCGCCGCGCTTCGTAGAGCCGGCTTCGCATGGGTTCCAGCCGCTCTTCCAACTGCTCAATGCTTGTGCCGGCGTCTTCGGCGACTGCCGAAAGTGGCTGTGGGAGGTAGAGGATGTTTTTATCGGGCTGGCCGTTTCCGTGATGGGGGTCGGCGAAGTTGGGGCCGCGGTCGAGGCCGTAGGTTTTTAGAAACAACTGCACGTCTTCGTGCGGGAACTCGTGCTGGATCTTGTCGACGGCGCGGGCGTGCGGTGTGGGCATGGCGACCATGGGGCCGCGAAGGATGTCCTGGACCTCCTCCTGCGTCCACAAATATGAGAGGCCTTCCTGGGCGTCGACTTCCGCATCGAAGGCTGTGTAGAAAGCGCCAGCGGGCGAGGTCATTTCGCGGAGCACAAAATCGAAAATGCCGCGGGCGATGTTTGCGAACTGGATGTCCTGGGTCTGGCGGAAAGCTTCCGTGTAGACCCATCCGAGCATTGCGTTGTCGTAGAGCATGATCTCGAAGTGCGGGACTAGCCATCGCGCATCGGTCGAGTAGCGATGGAAGCCGCCGCCGAGCTGATCGCGGATGCCGCCTTCGGCCATTGCGACGAGGGCGTGCCTGACCATCTTCAATCGATCGGGGTTGGGGAAATGGCGATTGTGGACGAGGAGCATTTCCAGGAGTGTTTCGCGCGGGAACTTTGGCGCGGAGCCGAATCCGCCGTGGTGCGGTTCGTAGTCGAGGACTGAGCGGCTGACGAGATGCTCGATCCAGGCGTTGTCGACGCGGATGACATTCTGCGGGGCGGCCGGCTCGGCGAGTTGCTCCAAGACATCTGTTAATTGGGTGCAGTGTTGAATGACATCGCCGGGGCGGTTGTGGAACGCGTCTTCGATGCCGCGGAGCACGGCCACGAAGCGCTCAGGTGGGTAATAGGTGCCGCCGTAGAAAGGGCGAAGGTCCGGGGCGAGGAAGACGCTCATTGGCCAGCCGCCGTGCTGGGTGAGCACCTGGACGGCGAGCATGTAGAGCTGATCGACGTCGGGGCGTTCTTCGCGGTCGACCTTGATGTTGATGAAGCGCTTGTTCATCTCGGCCGCGACCGCTTCGTTTTCGAAGCTCTGGCGTTCCATGACGTGGCACCAGTAGCAGGTCGAATAGCCGACTGAGACGAAGATGGGCTTGTTTTCGCGGCGGGCGGCGGCGAACGCGTCGGGTCCCCAGGCGTACCAATCCACCGGATTGTG
>JBBRHH010000297.1:0-7445 GCA_038222915.1 Tepidisphaerales bacterium | reverse complement strand
AGAGAATCCATTCATGGCGGTCATCCGCCTCGCAGCAGCAAGCGGCGGGCGCGGATTCCCTGGCGCGGTGCCTGTTTTAAAAGCGCAATCAACCGTCAAAGTACTCGAGGCCGGCATCGTCGGCTCGCTTGATTACAAGATCGTCTCGGCCGAGAAGGCGGACGATCTGTTCGAGTGGCTCAAAGAGAACAAGTACAACTTCGGTGGCGATCAGAAAACGCTGGATCACTACATCCAGAAGAAGTGGTTCTTCACAACGATGAAGATCGACACCAAGCAGATGAAGAAGAACGCCGACGGAAGTTTTGCCGGCGAGGTGACGCCCACGCGGTTTGAGTTTGCTTCTGAGAAGCTGGTCTACCCGCTCAAAATCACGCAGTTGTCGGTGAAGGATACAACCGAAGCGCTCTTCTACGTGCAGTCGCCGTGGAAGGCCGACCTGCCGGGCGATATGACATATCAGTATCAATGGATTCCTTCACTTCAGGCCTCCATGGGTTGCACTCCCGAAGGACTGCCGGGCAAGGGCGGGCAATGGCTGGCGAGCATCAAGGATCAGATCCCCGCAACGATCGAGAAAGGCAATGCGTTGGGCTTCGGCTTTACCGCTGCCCGACGTCCTCAGCCAAACAAAGACGGAAGGATCGCTACCACTCTGGAATGGGCAAAGATGCTGGGCGACGCAGACATGAAACTGCTGTCCGGTGAGGCGGCCTACACCGAGGTCCTGCCGGATATGAACGCAGGTCTGAAAGAAGGCGACGAGAAGGCGCAGAAATTACAGCAGGACCGGATGGAGAAAGAGAGCAAAGAACATCCGGGCGGTTATTTGATCCGGCAGGCGCCCGCCGAAGATCTCGAAAAATTGAAGCTCCTCAAGGGCCATCTTCAAAAAGGCATGTTCCTCACCAAACTCCGCAAGACGTTCACCAAGGGCGAAATGGAGGACGATCTGTTCATCGTCAAAGCAAAGCTGGGAGACCAGGAAGACAAGAGCGAGTATGAGGAGATCCTGCCAACGTCACCTCCGTGAAATGGCGATTGGAATCAATGGCTGATACAACGCATGGATGGTGCGTGCGTTGGCGATCGAAACTTCCGGCCGGGTCGGCTCCGTGGCCATAGTGCTGGATGGAAAAGTTCTCCGCGAAGAGCAATTTTCGCACGGATTGAAACACGCCGCAGGAATTCTTCCCCTGATCGACCGGTTGTGTGGCGAACTAGCGTGGAAGCCCGGGAATCTTGATCACCTCTACATATCGGCCGGCCCCGGCTCATTTACCGGGCTGCGCATCGGCATCACACTCGCAAAAACCCTCGCCTTCGCGACGGGTGTAAAGATCGTCGCCGTGCCGACCACGCGCGTGCTGGCCGAGAACGCCCCGGCCGAGGCCGCGCATGTGATTGTCGTGCTGGACGCCAAGCGCGACCAGATCTTCACAGCCCGCTTCGAGCGCGTCGACGGCGTCTGGGCCGAGCGCGAAGCCGCACGGCTAGATTCGCTGGCCGCTATGCTCGCTCGCGCTCCCCGGCCGGTCCACCTGATCGGCGAAGGCATTCCGTTTCACCGCCAGTTCATTCCGGCGAATGATTCTGTGATCGTCACCGACGAGCCGCTTTGGCGCGCGCAAGCATGGACTGTCGCGGCAATCGGCTCGGCCATGGCTGACAAACAGCTCTTCGCCGATCCATTGCAACTGACGCCGATCTACATTCGTCTCGCCGAGGCCGAAGAAAAGTGGCAGGCGACGCATGGGGCCGCATAGACCATGAGCAATCGCCTGAGCGTCGCCATTCACGACCGGCTCGATTCCATTTCCGTGGAGGACTGGGACGTCCTCTTCGCCGGCCATCCCGATTCGTATGCGATGGTGCGTCTGGTGCAATCCAGCGGAATGGACGGGTTTTCGTTTCACAGCATCGTCGTTCGCGATGGGGCTGTTCCAATCCTGCTGCTTCCATTGTTTGACGCCGTGTTCGATCTGAAGAATTTGCTCGATGGACTCGCGGGGCGGATCGCGAGTGCACTGGCGCGGCTGTTTCCCAGCGTAATGTCGCCCCGGTTGCTCGGCGTCGGCTTCGTGGAAGGCGAGTGGGGCGCGGCCGGCATCCGCCCCGATACCCAGGCGCCCATTCTCGCCCAAGCCTGGCAGATGGCCTTTGAATCGCTGGAAAAATTGGCCGCCAAACTCCGCGCCACGGTCACAGTCCTACTCAACTTCACCCCCTCGGCCGTTGCGTCCATTCCACACGCCGAACTCGCGCGCTACGCGCAAATTGACACGCTTCCATGTGGCCGCCTCAGTTTGCCCTTCGACAGACTCGATGGATATTTATCGTCCCTCTCCAAAAACATGCGCAAGGACCTTCGCCGAAAACAGAAGGCTGCCGCCGACCTGCAGATTGTCCACGCGACCGATCCCATGCAGTGGATCGATGACATCTACAGGCTTTACATTGCCACGGTCGAACGCGCCGACATGTCGCTTGGGACGCACCGTCGAAGCTATTTCATCGACGTCTGCCAGAAAGTGCCCGGATCGGAGTACGTCTTGTACTTTCACAACGGCCAACTCGTCGCCTTCAATCTCCTTGTGACGCGAGAAGATGCAATCATCGACAAATATTTCTGCATGGATGAACGGATCGGACGGGAACTGAACCTGTATTTTGTTTCGTGGCTGGAAAACGTCCGCCAGTGCATTGACCGGAAAATTCGCATTTATCACGCCGGCCCCGGCGCAGAGGCCACCAAGGCGCGTCTGGGTGCGACATTCGTTCCGAGCCTGACACTTTTTCGCGGTGCCGGCCCGATCCTCCACTTCTTCCTGGCGGCGTTCCGCGGCCATCTCGCTTATAAACCGGCCGTCGATCTGGCTGATCCAACCCTCACCGCAACACCATGACCCCAATCGCGCTGAACATCGATGGCAGTTTGGAACATCAGCCGCGGCTGACGGCGCAGTGCGCTGCGACACTCGATTTGTCCGCTCTGGAAAACAGCCTCCGCCTGCGGGCCAGCAAAAAAGGAAGGGAAGCTCTAGCCGAAAAACTCCGCGAACTGCGATCGCAATTCCCCGATCCCTGGCTGACCTATTACGGCAGCGGCGACTTCCACCATCTCAGCCTCAGCTTACTGCAATCCCTCTCCCCTCCCGACCCCTTCACACTGATCCTGATCGACAACCACCCGGACTGGTTTAAGGAATGGCCAACCCATCATTGCGGCAACTGGGTGTCGGGCGCGCTGAAACTGCCCAATCTGAGCCACATTATCATGATCGGCCAGGACAGCGAAGACCTCCGGCCCTCCAAATACTTCACCGCGCCGTTTCGCGAACTCACCACTGGAAAAGTAACATTGCATCCTCTGCAGCGCGAGAGTGTAAAAGTCCCGAGGTGGGCAAAAGCCGACGCATTGCCCGACCGCGCCCAGCGCCATTGGTGGGGAACGAAGCTCAATTTTCAAACCGTCTACGAAGTCGGCGTCTCTGAACTATTCCGGGAGGTCGCTGAAAAGTTCGCCGGCCAGAACATCTACATCAGCATCGACAAGGATTGCCTCGACACCGCCGACGCGATAGCCGACTGGGAGCAGGGGGGTCTTCGAACCGTCGATGTTGCCGCCGGCGTGCGTGGCCTGGTCGAACACTGCAACATCATCGGCGCAGACATCTGCGGCGAGCACGCCGCCCGGCCGCTCGAAGGCCTTATCAAGCGCGCCGATGCAGGGCGACTGTTTATACGATCAACGCCGTGTTCCGACGCCGATCGGCAAAAGAATGAGCGGACCAACCTGGCGCTGATGGAAGCGTTCCGCGCGTCTTAAAGTAAATGCGCAAAGAAATGGCCCACCAGCGCAGGTCGCGCTCGCGGGCCGTTCCGTTCTCTACAGGTGTAGTTACACCAGGGTGCTATTCAAAAACCGGACCCTGCAGGTTGTAGAACTTGTCGGGCGTTTCAACCTGAACCTTGTTCACCGGCGTTTTCATCGTGGACAGGCTCACCCCATTGGCGTCAAAGAAATCGTGGCGATTGAGCGTCACGAAGCCACGCGATGGGATGGTGTCGACGCGGGTGACGTAGTTGCCGTCGACCCATACACGCACATCGCGCAAGGCCTGGTCGGTCGTGTTGATCACACGGATCGAGCCGTTCGAGCGATTGACCATCGCAACCGCCTTCAGGTCACTCGTCGGTTGGCTGGTGGGATACTTGCTGGTCGCAGCGAAAGCCGCGAGCTTGGTGTGCTGGCCTTCACTGTTGGCGAACGGATTGCTCAGTTGGGTTTCCGCGCTGCATCCTGCCATGGCGAGGCCGGTCACTGTCAACAATACGAAGCGAATCATATGAACCTCCGGGTAATGGTTGACGTGAAGAATGTAAAAGCCGTGCCACCGCTTCGTTTTGACGTAATTATCGGAGCAAACGGCGAATTCGACCGGCACAGGGAGCGACCGACCGACTTTTTGTCGTCGCGGTTGTTTGGATGTGCTCCGTGTCAGGATAAACTGTTGCATTCGGCGCTTCTCGAGGAACCCGCAAAGACATGATGGACGAACCAAGCAACGCAGTTGCAACCGCCGGCGAGATCGCGGGCTGCGCTATTGTCGGGGAACTGTCTGATTCCAAAGGCTACCTCGGCGAACTCCCCGGCGGCCGGCGCGTAGTCCTAAAGCTGCTAGATCCCGACTGCATCCAGGACCGCCGCCTCCACCCCCTCGTCAGAGACCGTCTCAATCGCGTTCGCGAACTCGCGACGCGCACGGTGGCCAATCTTCGCGCCGTCGAGCGGCACGAAGAGCGCGTCTTTCTCGTCTGGGATTATGTGGACGGGCACACATTGGAAGAATGGAACGCAACCAATCCCTCGGAGGAGCATCGAAAGGTGATCGGCCGAAATCTCATCCGGGCCGTCGAAGCCATGCATGTGCGCAGCCTCGTCCACGGCGCGCTTCACGGCGGCAATGTCATCGTCGCCGGCAACCACGACGTTCAACTCACCCATGTCAGCCCACTGCTGTACGACGACCCGCGCGAAGACGTGAAGGACGTTATCGCTCTGCTCGATGAACTATTGAAGCCCGCCGTCTTCGGCCCATCCGATGGACAGGAAATAAGCCTGCGTGACCTGTCGACCAGGCTTGCTGCACTGGGCCATGAGGAAACAGCTGAGTCGCCCGTCGCCGCCATTGAAGACAAGCGGCTGAAGCGGCATGCCCTCTGGGTCGCCCTCGCCGCGATCGTGATCGGCCTGGTTGTCTTTGCCGCCATGAGAAAAGTGGGGCATCGGCAGTCGACAGTGCCTCCCGCGTCCACCGGCGGTTTGCGATTTCAGACCCAGCCAGAGCAGGGCGCGCGCCTATGAGCCAGGTCAGCCGCTATCTTGATCCCGCCATCGTCGAGCAGCTGCGCCATCTCCAACTCACCGCCCGAAGCGTCGTCGAAGGCAGCACGACCGGCCAGCACAAAAGCCCCGTCAAGGGCGCAAGCGTTGAGTTCCGCCAGCATCGGTTTTACGTGCCCGGCGATGAACCGCGCCGGATCGACTGGCGCGTGTTTGGCCGCACTGACCGCCCTTATGTCAAGGAATATGACGAGGAGACCAATCTCCGCTGCATGCTGTTGCTCGACTGCAGCGGCTCGATGAAATACGGGCGATCCTCTAATACTAAATTCGACTACGCCTCCCGGCTCGCGGCCGCGCTTGCCTTCCTCATGCTCGGGCAGACCGAAAGCGTCGGCCTGGCCCTCTTCAGCCAGCGTGTTTCACGTTGGATCAAGCCCAGCGCCGCCAGCCATCAGTTGTCGAGGTTGCTGGAATCGCTCGAACGATCCGTTCCGCAGGGTGATTCAGGCCTTGCAGTAGCCATGCATGAAGTCGCCGAGCGCCTGGATCGGCGCTCGCTCGTCATCGCCGTTTCCGACTTCTTTTCCCCCTCGGCCCAGTTCCGCGAAGGCCTTTCCCACCTGCGGCACCGGCGGCATGAGGTCATCGTCATTCAGGTGACCGACCGCGACGAAGAGGAGTTTCCATTCCACACCTGGCACCGCTTCAAGGGGCTGGAAGGGGAGAAGCCTTATCTGGTTGAGCCGGCGCTGGTGCGCGAGCGATATCTGGACAATTTCCGCCAGCACCGCCAGGCGGTCCGCGACGCCTGCACATCGCTGCGGGCGGAATACGCCTCGTTTGTCAGCGATGAGCCTCTGGCGCAGCGGCTGCGGCAGTTTCTGGAAAAACGCGCCGGCGTCTGAAAGAGCGTTCGACATGTTCCTCAATTCGCTCATGCTCCGAGGGCTGGCCGGCGCGATGCTGCCGCTGGTGCTGCACATGCTCAGCCGCTCGCGTTTTCGCAGCAGTGACTGGGGCGCGATGATGTTTCTCGAGGGCATCGACGCGCGGCAGCGCCAATCGACCCGGCTGCGGCAGGCGATTCTCCTGGCGATGCGGATGATGATCGTCGGGCTGCTCGCCATTGCGCTCTCCCGCCCGCTCGCGCCAGGGCAGTGGAACGTCGGCGCTGAACAAGGCCCCGTCGCGGCGGTGATCGTGCTGGATCGTTCGTACAGCATGACGCTCGAAGAAAATGGCCGCACGCGCTTCGAACGTGCCCGGGAGGCCGCATTGCAGGTGCTGCGCGGGCTCAAGGAAGGCGACCGCGTCGGGCTCGTATTGATGGGCGATCCGGAGCCAACGCCGTTTCCTCAACCCATTGGCGACCTCCAGGCGGTGGCCCGGTTTGTTCAGGATCTCAAACCGCCAGGCTCGCGCGCGAATCTATCCGATGCGTTGTTGCGCGGCGAAACCATGTTGGAAGCTTCGGAAGCCACCGATCGCGAGCTGTATGTCGTGAGCGATCGGCAGGCGCTGACCTGGCAGCACATCGACCCCGCCTTCGTGCAGCGGTGGAAGGGCAAACGGCCGCCGCGCCTGGTGATGATTCCCATCGGCGGGCGGGAGGTTTCCAACGTCGGCGTTGAAGCGGTCAGCGTGATCAATGCGCCGGCCATTACCGAAATGCCCTTCGAGGTCGAAGTACGCGTGCGCAATTATGGAAATTCGCGCCATGTGGGCGTCCCGCTGAGTCTCTGGCTGTCGCGCCGGCCGGGCGAGGACGAGCGGCTCATCAAACGCAGCACGCTGAATCTCGAAGCGTCTTCATCAACGACCCTGAGGGCGCCGTTAACCGTCAATGAAAAAGGTTCCTGGATCCTCTCCGCGCGAATCGACTCCCCTGGCATGAGCGCCGACAACCGCTACGATTGCGCCATCGACGTGGTAAACCGCCTGCGCGTGCTGATCGTCAGTGGCGACGAGCGCGAAGGCTCCCCAATCGGCGAGTCCTGGTATCTGCGAAACGCACTTGCGCCGTTCGGCGGAGGCGTCGGCGGCAAGGGCAACCCGGCCGATATCAATGTGTCAAAAGATTTTCCCGCCGATCTGC
>JBBRHH010000296.1:0-7446 GCA_038222915.1 Tepidisphaerales bacterium | reverse complement strand
TTGGAGCTTGTTTGCCAACGTGCGAATGATGTCGCGGAGAGCGCCGCGCCAATCGCGCTGGCGGCTTCGGCAGTCGAAGCTGCCGGCCTTGTCGGACACCGATGCATGCACTTCATAGGATCGCCCTACACGGTGCAACGTGAGTGTCAGAATGAAATTTCCCAGTTGTTCCCCGAGCCGCAGTGGCCGCTTGAGCCACGACATTAGCTGTTTGCGATGGGAGGGCTTCAAGAGCACGTTACCCAGGTCCAGCTTAATCATTAGGCATCTCCTTAGTTCGGAGCGGTGGTATTGTAGCTTGAGCAACCCACGTGCCGCCAGACATATCCGGGGAGTTGGATGAATAATCTGCCCCTTGCCGCGCGGGGGTTTTTCGATACCCTATTGCCCCGACAACGAAAGGAGACATCGAATGGCGAAGCCTCGCCGCCGGCGAAAAGTCGGCAGCAAGAAGCGCAAAGCCCGTCGCGACAGGCGTAAGCGCTAATACATAGTCAATAAGCACCGAATACCAGGGCGCAGACGCGCACCCGCAGGATAGGCCCTGCCGTGTGTGTCTGTGCCCTTTTGCATTGAATTTGGTCAGTGCCGATAATGGCGATCAATTAAAAGGCGGAAATATGCCTTTACTGCAATGGGTGGTTGCATTTATTCCCCGGCGCGCTCGACAGCTTTTGGCCGGAGGTTCTCGGCGGCCTGGGCGAGGAATTCGGGGACGGGGTAGTGCTTCATGAGGAAATCACGGAGCTGGCCGTGCTCGGCGATCTGGAAGTAGACCGATTCATCGATCCGGCGGGCGGAAAAGTTCACCGCCCGGACGAGGTTGCTGGCGTCGGTGGCTACGTTCAGGTTGTCCACGTCGTGGTGCATGGGCATGAGGTGGAACTGCCAAGCCTGGCGGCGATTGATCAGCCGCAGACAGTCGGCGTCGAACTGGACCTTGTCGAGATCGACGACGCCAGCCACGCGCACATATTGCTCGACCCAGGCATCTTCGACCGCCTGGGGGTTGATGCCGTAGAGGCGTTCGGCGAGGTCGCCGAAGGGGCGGTGGGAGATCTTCTGAACCTTCAGGATGTGATCGACCTGGCGGCGCGTCAGCACCCCTTGCTCGATAAGCAATTCGCCGATTTGGATGCCTTTCAACGTCGCCTCCTGACTTTAGAACAATCGAAATTAATTTCGCGGGCGGTTGGCTTCCGCGCGCAAACCTCTACTACGTATATCGGTCCAAAGAAGCCGCGCGTTCAGGGTGATCCGCGGCGTTAAAGAACTAGATTTTCGAGGACGGACGGGAAATTCAGGTTGGTCCATGTGGTGGGGGGCCATTGTGGGGGCGATTCGGTAGAGAGGAAGCCTGGCTGGGTGAGCAGCGAGTGCACGGAGCGGCGGCCGGTCTGGAGATGCTGGGCGATTGGCTGGGCGGCTGTGATGCGGAGGGCGAGGGGGAAGGGCTCGATCTGATCGTCGTGCTTTAGCATCAGTCCCAGGGCTTCGTGGCTGTGATCGAGTTGGTTGATGATCCAGCGCAAATGCCCGGCCTCGAGCAGGGGCATGTCTACGGTGGCGATGAGCAAATGGGTTGATTTGCAGTTTTCGAGGGCGGTTAGGACGCCGCGGAGGGGGCCGACGCCGGCTACGGGATCGACGGCTTCGTGGTTGAAGCGTTGGTGGCCGGGTGGATGTTCGCGGCCGGGTGTGGTTACAAGGAGGGTTGGGCCGGTCCAGGCGAATCGATCGAGGAGGTAATCGAGTATGGGGACGTCGCCCAATTTCAAAAGACTTTTGGCGAGGCCCATGCGTGCGCCTTCGCCGCCGGCGAGGATGGCCAAGGTTGTCTGGGTTTCGATCACGGATTTCACATCGCAAGAGTGGACGTGAAATCAGGCGATTGGCGAGGCCGCGGGCATGGCGGGGATGTCGTCGCCGCGCCACCAGGCGGATACGCCGGGCTTGGCGGGGGCGGTGGGGACGCCGAGCCAAGCGGCACAGATGGCGGCGGCGTGGCGTGCCTGTTCGGGTGAATCGAAGAGCTGTTCCATCGATTTCTGATTTTTGGGGCTGCGCCAGGCGTTGAGGAAGCTACCTACGGTGTGAATTTTGAGGATGTGCTGCAGTGGCAATGCGATCTCCGGCCGCATGACCTCGCACAAGGAAACTTCCAGAATCGGATTCTTGGTCATAGGGACATCCAGTCTTTCCCATGCCTTCGACTTGCGGCAATCAGCGGCCACGGACGGCGGAGCCGAACTGATCGCTGCAACGGATCGAAGTGATTACCAACCCATGTTTTCGCGTTGTAAAATCCGGGTGCCTAATCTCCACAAGCATCTTCCCAGCAATGACTTCCATGTCATCTTGCCTGTCTTTTGCCCAAGCGCCCGTACTATCTCGCGGCTCACATTCTACCTTAGGTAAAATCGCCGTCAAATGGGAATCGTTTTACGTGAGGTTATGGGTTGTTTGTCAGGGCGTCCTGGTCACTTCCGGAACCAGGGAACGCAGGTGGTGGATGCAGGTGACGGCGAGGGAGCCGTCGCCAACGGCGAAACCGACCCGTTTGGTGGAGGCGGAGCGGACATCGCCGGCGGCTAGCAGGCCTGGGATGGTCGTCTCCAGCGGGCAGGGGTCGCGGTCCTTTAGGGGCCATAGGCCGGATCGGGAAACTTCAGAGCCGGTGAGCAGATAACCCAGCTTATCGCGGCAGACGCTGTCGGGGAGCCAGGAGCCGGATGGCTCAGCGCCGGTGAAGACGAAGACGGCGTTGAGGCTCAGTGAGCCTTTTGGTGTTCCGTCGCGGGATTTTAGGTCAACGGATTCGATCTTACGCGTGCCATTTATCTTGCTGATCTCGACGCCCTCGTGAACGGTGATGTTTTCCGAGGAACGAATGCGATCGACGAGGTAGGAGGACATTTTATCTTCCAGCCCGCGCCGGACGAGGACGTGGACGTGGCGCTTTCTACAGAATTCGGACATATAGACGGCGGCCTGGCCGGCGGAATTGCCACCGCCGACGACGGCGACATCGCAGTTGTCGTAGAGCGTGGCTTCGGTGCTGGTGCAGAGGTAGAAGATGCCGGAGCCTTCGAAGGCCTCGGCATTCTGGGCGTCGAGCCTTCGCCAGTGGACGCCGGTGGCGATGAGAATTGTGCGGGCGCGGACGACGCTGCCACAATCCATGTGGAGTCGGTGGAATTCGTCGTCGGAGGCGGGCTCGAGGCGCAGGACGGTGACCGGCGTGGCGATGCGTGCGCCGAACTTCATCATTTGCAGGACGCCGCGGGTGGCGAAATCGATTCCGGAGAGGCCGGCGGGGAAACCGATGAAATTTTCGATGCGGGAAGAACCGCTTGCCTGGCCGCCGGGGCCGAGCTTATCGACGACAAGCGTCGAGAGCCCTTCGGAGGCGGCGTAGACGGCTGCGCTGATGCCGGCGGGGCCAGCACCGACTACCACCAGATCATAGATTGCATCGCTTGGGCAGGGGGCCAGGACGCCGGCGCACAAGGCCAGTTCGCGGATGGTTGGATTGACCAATACTCGGCCGTCGCCGCATTCGATGACGGGGGATTTTCGGGGCGATCCCAACTTGACGAGGCGACGTTTTCCTTCCACGGTCTCCGGATCAAACCACATGAAGGGGACGAAGTTTTTGTAGAGGAACTCGCGGACGAGGTTTGTGTCCTTGCAGCGGCCGGGGCCGATGACGGTCATACCGAAGATGCCGGATTCGGCAAGCATTTTGCGCCGGCCGGTGAAGGCGTCCATCAACTTTTCGCTCAGCCTCGGGATACGGTTCAGGAGCTCGCGCATCTTCTTGCTGGGGACGCGGAGTATGCGGGTGGGGCCGTGGGCGACGGCGGTGACGATGACGGGGCGGCGGGTGATGAGATCGATATCGCCAGCGAACTCGCGGGGCTTGTGGTGGACGATGACCTTGTTGTCGTCGGCGGGGTTGAGGATATTCAGCTGGCCGGACTCGACGACGACGAGGTCGATGTCGGCGTCGCCTACTTTGAAAACGACGGTGCCGTCGGCGACGTCCTGGGCGATGGCCAACTCACGGATGTGGTTCATCTCGTGTTCGGTCAATGTTGGAAATGCGTGATCCTGCGTTGGGACAACAACCATGTACTTCTCCTTATCAGGCCGGATTATAGCGCACCGACGGCGTGCGTTGTCCACCGCCGGTGTCTGTGGGTACTGAGCGTGGGGTTGAGCCAGGAATCCAGCAGAGCCGCTGTCATTACCAGAGTGTTGGCACAGGATATGCGCGAACTTGCGCATCAGATGTGAAAAGGGTCATGCCTTCGTCGAGCGCCTGGCAGATCAGCAGGCGATCGAATGGATCGCGATGCAGCATTGGCAGTGACCGCAGCCGCAAAACCGCCGAGTCCAGCACGGGCAACGAATGAATCACGCGCTGATTTCGTGCGCGATCAATGAGCCGTTCAATAGGCTCTGCGGATGGAAGTTTGCCAATCTGGTTTTTAACCAGCAATTCCCGGATGGAAATGGGGCTGAGGCAGATATCATTGGCAGGATCGACAAAGACGTCCGCAGCAATTGTGGATAACCGGTCTGAACCGGATGCGATCCACCAGAACGCGGCCGTATCGAGCAGGACCTTCAAGCTTCTTTCCCCTCAAAGAGATCAATAAGATCATCGGGCAAGGGCTCGAAAAAAGACTTCGGCAACTCCGGCAAGAACCCTTTGGCCCACCCGATTGGACGTGGAGTGGACAGGCCGGCACCAGGGGCTGCACGATACGTGCGTATCATCGTCTCAATCGCTTCGACGAGCGGCTGGGGAAGGTCACTGATATCAATCAACTGAGACATTCGATCATTATAGCATTGTCAATAATACATCGGCAAAAAATCATAACCTACACCACCGGCTCCCAACCTTTTCGGTACGTTCGGCCCCACAGGCCGGCGGCTTCTTCATCTCCGGCGATGGTGTGGGCTTTTGGGTCCAACTTCACTGCGCGGCCGACGCGGTAGGAGATGTTGCCGAGGTGGCAGAGGAGGGTGCTCTTTACGCCTTCTTCGATGGGGGCGTTTTGTTTTTCGCCGTTTTGGATGGCGTTTATGAAGTTCTGGAGATGGACGGCGTCGCCGCCGACGCCGGGGACTTTTGATGTTTCTTTTCCGTCGGCGTCGTAGAGGGAATAGCCGGTGCCGCGGATGGCGAGCATTCCTTTTTCGCCGTGGAAGCAGACGTCGAAGTCGGGGTCGAGGGGTGTGTGTTTGGCCCAGCTTCGGCCTTCCCAGGTGAGCAGCTTGTCGCCGAACTCGCAGGTGAGAATGTTGGTGTCGGGGGTTTCCTGATCGTCGTCGTAGCGGTACTTGCCGCCGGTGGAGATGACGCGGGTTGGGTAGTCGACGCCGAGACCCCAGCGTGCCAAGTCAATGTAGTGGATGCCGTTGTTGCCCATTTCGCCGGTGCCCCAGTGCCAGAACCAGTGCCAGTTGTAATGGACGAGGTTGTCGCGGAAGGGTTTTTCGGGGGCGGGGCCCTGCCAGAGGGAGTAGTCGAGCCATTCGGGAACGGGCGCCTCTTTGCCGTGGCCGATGGTGAGGCGGCCGTTGGTGTAGTAGCACTTTGCGGAGATGACGCGACCGATTGCGCCGCTTTTGAGCTGCTCCATGGCTTCGATGAGGCCTGGCCAGCTTCGGCGCTGGGTGCCGAGCTGGACGATGCGTTTTTTGTCGCGCGCGGCGGCGGTCATCCATTCGCCTTCGCGGGCGTTGTGGCTGGCGGGTTTCTCGACATAGACGTGTTTTCCGGCGGCGCAGCCGAGGAGGGTGGCGGGGCCGTGCCAGTGGTCGGGAGTTGCGACGACCAGCGCGTCGACGGCGGGGTCGTCGAGAATGGCGTGGAAGTCTTTGACGCCTTTGGGGGCGCGGGATTGTTTCTTCGCGACGGAGTCGACGGTCTTGCCGACGTTGCGGGCGTCGACATCGCAGACGTAGGCGACTTCCGCGCCGGGCAGGGAAGCGAAGCCGGCGGCGAGGGCGGACCCGCGGCCGTCGCCGCCGTCGGCGTTGTGGGAGGTGCCCATGACGCCGACGATGATCTTTTTGCTGGGAGGGACAGGATCCGCGCCAAGCGCGGCGGAGCGCCACCAGCGCGGGGCGGCGAGGCCGACGCCGAGTGCGGATGAAGTGGCGAGGAAGGTGCGGCGGGTAAGGCTGTTGGACGTGATTTTGCGCATGAACGCCTCGTGTTGAATTGCTATTGAGAGCGGGTGCCGACTCTCTGGATTACCGCGCCTGGAGGATTGGTGTTGGAGCGGCAACGTGAGGAAAGCCAGCGCGGGATTGCGGTTACACTGTCTGGCGATGATTCAGACAACTGTTCAGACGGTGCGGCCATTTCTTTTGATATTCCTATTCAGCGCGCAGCTGACTGCTGCGGAGACGCCGGGCAAATCGCTGTTGAAGGGCGGGAAGATTTCTCCGAGCGCCGATCAGGTTTCGGTTACGCGCAATGGCGACGGGGTGGCCGTCACGATTCAGACTGGTAAGGACGGCTATCCCGGCATCAACATCAAGCCGGAGGGCGGGGCGTGGGACCTGTCGATGTTTGGGCATGTGGAGGCGCGGGTGACGAACACCGGGGCGAAGCCGATCTCGCTGGCGCTGCGCGTCGACAATGCAGGTGATTGGCATGACAACCCGTGGAATACGGAGAATGCGGCGATTGCGCCGGGCGAGGCGGCGACGATTCGTGTGCTTTTTGGTTACTCGTACGGGCACAAGCCCGGTTATGCGCTTAAGCCGGACGCGGTGTCGAACATTGTGGTTTTTGCGGGGAAGTCGGATGTGGTGCAGTCGTTTCGGATTGAATCGCTGGAGGCTGGGGGGCCGGCGAAGGAGTCGCCTGCGATGGATCCGGAATCGGTTCGGATTCGGCCGAAGGATGGGGTGGTTTTTGGGGCTGGGGTCGTGATCGATGCGGCCAAGCAATTGAGTTCCAGGGAGGCGGGGGTGTCGGTTGTTGATGCCGGGAAAGCGGCCGCGATTCAAGTTGCTTTTCGGGCTGGCAAGACGGATCAATCTGCTTCGCTGAAGCCGGCGGTTGGTCGATGGGATTTCCGCGATTTTCTTGAGGTGCATGTCAAAGTGCGCAACGTTGGGAAAGGACCGGTCACTCCCCGGGCTCGGGTGGATAGCAATGGGGGTTCTTCGGACTGGGTTAGCGCGGGTCCGCTGGCGGCGGGCGCTTCGGCGGAGATCGTGATTCCGTTTGTTGCCGCCAAAATCTGGACGGGGGAGAAGGAGTCGGGGAATCGTATTTCGGGCGAAACCGTTTCGGCCGTGGTCGTCTCGGCGGAGCGCGCCGATGTGGAGGGAGTTTTAAACATCGACGCGATTCAGGCGGTGCTTCCGGCCGGGCCGGCGATTCCGGAGTGGCTGGGGAAGCGGCCGCCGGTG
>JBBRHH010000295.1:0-7474 GCA_038222915.1 Tepidisphaerales bacterium | reverse complement strand
AACCTTGGCGCAGGAGGCGCGGGGAAACTGATCATTGATGGGACGGGCGCTGTCGCCATCCAGGGGGCGCTCGCGGTTTATAACGAACCTGGAGCCGGCATCTATCTCCACAACGGAAGCCTGACGGCTGCTTCGCTCTTCACCGATGACACTCCCGCGAACTTTCATTGGGATGGCGGCGCGCTGCGCCTTACCGGTTCACAAGGGCTAGCCGTCGATGGCACCGGACCGCTCGGCGGTAATGTGGTTCTTGGCGCGGGGCAAAGGCTGACGGTTGACCACACGCTGAGCATCGGCGGCACGCTGACGACTGACGGCGCGCCGATCTCGGCCGGGCTGCTCAGTGTGGCATCGACGGGCACGCTGTCGATTCGCAACGCCGATGTCATCGTCGGCGACGGAACCAGCACGCCGATCACCAACGCCGGGCTCGTTCTGCTCCACCACCAATCGAGCATTAATTTCCTGAACCCGGTCGATCTGCCCGGCACGATCACGAGCGACGACGACGCGAACACGATTACGTTCGCCAATGGCCTGACGGTGGACGCAGGCGCTTCGTTACAGCTTTCGCCGGGGGACAACCTTTACGTGACGGGCGGCGATTTTAACTTTGCGTCAACCGCCGGCACGAACGTCGTTGACGGCGCGAACCTGCATCTGACCGCCACGGGCGCTCAGCAGTTGGTGCTGAGCTCCGCGGCCGCTGCGCTGACCTGGGGTTCGGTGGAGGTGGGGGCTAATACGGTGCTGGCGGTGAAGAACACCAATGGGTCGGCCGCGGTTTTGAACGTGCATGACCTGGTGGTTGATGGAAATTCGAGTCCGGCGCTTTCCAGCTCGATCAACATTGTCGGCGCGAGCTATCTGACCGGGGCGCAGGCCGTTTCGCAGAACACGAGCACCGTGGCCGGGACGCCTACGTTCTGGAATGACTATGGGAATGGCGACGTTCGCGACGGAAACTTTGTCTTGTCCAACAGCGTTGCTTATAACAACGCGGGAAGTTTCAATGTCCAGAACGACCGCGCCTTCAGCGGCGCCGGAGTCATCTCCAACAGCGGCGTTTTTCGCAAGCAGGCGAGTGGCGGTACGACCGCGGTGAACGTTCAGTTCAACAACAGTGGAACTGTCGACGCCCGTTCGGGCATTCTTCAGTTCAATGCCGACGGAGTGGACTCCTACCCGGTGTATTCGGCGGTCGCGGGCGCCACCATCGACTTCCATGCCGGCAACCGCACAAACGTCGACTTCAGCAGCGCCGTTTTCACAGGCAGTGGTGGAACCATCAGCCTGACCGGCGGGAACTATTCGACTTACGCATTGAATGTAGCCCAGGAGGTGGGTACGAGCGTCAACGTGAACGTGTTGGCGGGCACACTTTCGGCCAGTGGAGTGCACTTGGGCTCATTGCTGGGCGGCCTTGCCACGCTTAACGTCTCGGGAACGGGCAATGTGACCGCCAACAATGTGTCTGTCGGGAATGGCGCAGTTAATCAGAGCGGCGGGGTGATCAACTCGGGGGCTTTGTTTATCGATACGTATCCGGCGCTGGCGCAGACCTCGGTGTTCTCTGGCGGCACTACGACGCTGGGCACGGCCAGCGCGCTGGGGGCGGGGTTGCTGCTGGGCAATACGCCGTTGACGGAAGGGAACATCAAGATCACCGGATCGGCGAGTGTGGAATCGGTCGGGCAGGAGTTTATCGGATTTACCGGAGGGGGCTCGGTTGTTCAGGACGGGGGCACGCACAAGAGTGACGCGGCGCTCACCATCGCTTCGCAGGCCGGTTCGACGGGATCGTACACCATCAGCGGAGGGCGGCTTGACGCTTATGCGGCGGGGATGGTGATTGGCGCGAATGGAACGGGAACGTTTACCCAGAGCAATGCGGGCAGCACCGTTGCGGTGCATGGCGATCTTCATCTGGGGATTGCCGCGGGCTCTCACGGCTCGTATACGCTCAATGACGGCAGCCTCATCGTGGACGGCTCCGAATATGTGGCGCAGGCTTTCACGACTGACGCGACCGGCACGGGAACCTTTACGCAGCACGGCGGCAGTCACACGGTTAATAATCAGTTGCAGGTTGGACAGCAGGCGAGCGGGACGGGGACCTATACCATCGACGGCGGCGGGCTGACGGTCCTGAATGGCCTGACGGTTGGGCCTTCGGGCACGTTCAACCACAACGCAGGCAGCGTCCAACTCAATGGTGACCTTTCCAGCAGCGGCGGATACGCCGACCTGCAGGTTGCGGGCACGTACAACCTCAACAGCACCAATCCGGCGAGTCCGACGCTGTTGCACATCAACCACTTTGAGTATGTCTACAACAACTCGGCGACGCCGGCGGTGTTTCACCAGACCGGCGGCACGCACAACATCGACGGGTTCCTGATTACTGGCCGATATGCCGGCTCGACAGGCGATTACGTGCTGGATGGCGGGAGCGTCTCGGCGCTGAACGTGTACGTGGGCGGCGACGCCAACTCAGCGGGCGGCACGAGCACGTTTACCGTCAATGGCGGGACGATGAACGTCGGCAAGGACCCCGTCAGCGGCAACTTCACCGGGGACGTGCATGTGTGGCAGGGCGGGACGCTGACAGTGAACGGGGGCGTGCTGAACCTCGGGACGTTTCGCAACGATGGGACCATCAACGACAACGCAGGCGTTTTGAATATCAGCGGCGACGTGATCAACAACGGGGTGATCAACCAGGTGCCGGGCACGCAATTTAACTGGGGCGGGACGTTTACGGGCAATGGGGTTATCCAGGTGGCCGGGAATTCCACGATCGCGGCGGGGACGCAGATTAATGGCAATACGGCCGTTACGGTGCAGGGCCTTTCCAAGCTGACTTCTCCGGGTGGAATCTCGATTGGGAGTCTCGCCGGGTCGGTTGCCAGTCTGGCGGTGAGTGATAACAGCAGCGTGGACGTGGCGGGTGTTCTGGGCATTGGCAACACCGGTGTGCTTACTGCGGGTGCGGGCTCGGGATCGTTGACGGTTGCGGATGGCTCGCTGCATGCTCATCAGATCATACTTGGGAGCACGACAGGAGGGTCCGGTACGGCCACCATCGCGTCGCACGGCTTTGCAAAGGCTGGGGGATTTACTTCAAATGATCTGACGGTAGACGGCGGTACGGTACAGGTCGTTCATGAGGATGCGCAGGTCGGCGATGAATTGGTGATTGTCGACTCGATCGTTGGCGGGTATCTGCGCAATGGCGCAGTCAACGTTTACGCGGGCTTGGTCACGTCGCCTAACATCAAGATCGGCATCACGCCTGGATTTACCGGGACGTATAACCAGACCGGGGGCACGGTGAGCACGGACCACTTTCTGGCCGCGAACGGCGCGGGGAGTGTGACGCACTTCAGCGGGGGCGTTTTGGATACGGGTGGGAGTGTGGTGGCGACGGGATTGCCGTTTGTCGTGGGGGAGGGGGAGACGGCGGAGGCGACGCTGAACCTGGTGGGCGGGACGCACAGTTTTGCGGATGGGCTGGAATTGACGGCGACGGGGAAGCTGTCGGGGATTGGTTCGATCATTGGGAATGTGACGAGCGTTGGGATGCTTTCGCCGGGAAATTCTCCGGGATCTTTTGATATCACGGGAGACCTGTCGACGATGGGGACGACGGCGATTGACCTGGGCGGCGAGAATATGGGGGACAGTGATTTGATTCAGGTGAGCGGCGTGACGATGGTGGGCGGGACGCTGGCGATCAATGTGCTGCCTTCGCTGGATGTGCAGGTGGGGGATACGTATGAATTTCTGACGAGCGGCGGTGGGCTGAGCGGGGCGTTTGATAATGTGACGGACAGTAGTCCTTATGTTTCGTTTGGGGTGCAATATTTGAGTGGTGGGATTCAGTTGACGGTGACGGCCGTGCCGGAGCCGGGGAGTTTGATGATGCTGATGGGCGGGCCGTTGCTGCTGATGGGGAGGCGGAGACGGCGATGATGGTTGTTGGGCAATGAATCCTGGCTGGAGGTGGGGCCGAATTGGTCCGACGAGTCGGACCCTACCGAGACTATCGCTCCGTCAGGATGACGGGCGAAGACGCGGCTTTGCCCCTACGTGGCGATTGGCCGGTTTGGGGAATTCTGGATTTCAGATTTGGGCGGGTACGGACGGTTGGAGTTGGGGACGTAGATCCATCGGTCGCTGTCGCTCCGTCAGGATTTGGTGTACGGCGGTTTCCAGGGCCAGGGGAGGACCATGGAGCGTTTGGCCCAGGCTTGCCATTGGTCGGACATTTCGGATACGCGTTTGGGTTGGGCTTTTGCTAGGTCGTGCATTTCTGTTCGGTCGTTGTCCATGTCGTAGAGTTCCCATTTGCCTTCGGGGTTTTTGGCTACGAGTTTGTATTTGCCCTGGCGCATGGCTCGGTTGCCTTCGTGCTCCCAGAAGATGGGGCGGTCGGGGAGGGGTTTATTCTGGAAGGCCGGGAGGAGGCTGGTGCCCTGGGCGGGGGTGATGGGGTGGTTGTTGAATTCCTTTGGGTAGGTTGCGCCGGCGAGTTCGATGAAGGTGGGCATGAGGTCGATGAGATGGCCGGGCTGTTTTTCGAGTTGGCCTGGGCGTTTGATGCTGGCGGGCCAGTGGGCGATGAGGGGTGTGGAGATGCCGCCTTCGTGGACGAAGTGTTTGTATTCGCGGAAGGGGGTATTGCTGACGTTGCCCCAGCTTTTTCCGTAGGCGATAAAGGTGTCGTCGGGGCCGGGCATGACGCCGGGACCCATGCGGACGGGTCGGCCGTCGCGGGTTTGCGGCGGTTTGGATGCGAGTTGGATGAAGTCGGGGGCCAGGGGGTCGTAGCGCGTGGGGGCGGTGGCGGGCATGGGGCCGCGGCCGACGGGTTCGTAGTTGCCGCCGTTGTCCTGGAGGAAGAGGAGGAGGGTGTTGTCGAGCTGGCCTTCGGCGCGGAGGGTTTCGACGATGCGGCCGATGTTTTGATCCATGCGATCGAGCATGGCGGCGTAGACTTCCATGCAGCGGGCTTCCCAGGCTTTGTCTTTTACTTTCGACCAATCGCCGGCCTGTTCGCTGAGATCCCAGTCTTTGGAGATGAGGCCCATTTCTTTTTCGCGCTCGAAGCGGGCCTTGCGGATGGGTTCGTAGCCGGCGTCGTAGACACCTTTGTATTTGGCGATGTCTTCGGGGAGCGCCTGCATCGGCCAATGGGCGGCGGTGAATGCGGTGTAGAGGAAGAAGGGCTGGTCTTTGTGGGCGGTGACGTGGTCGTGGATGAAGCGGCAGGCGTGTTCGCCGATGGCGTCGGTGTAGTAGTAGGGCTGTCCTTTGGGTGGCTGATATTCCTTGTCGGTGAAGGGGCTGATGTATTCGTGGCCACGGTTGAGGGTGGCGGGATCGTAGAAGCTGCCTGCGCCGTACATGGTGCCGTAGAAGCGATCGAAGCCGCGGTTGAGGGGCCAACTGGCGAGGACGTCGGGGGTGGGTTTGATGACGGTGAGGGCGACGTGCCATTTGCCGGTGGCGTAGGTTCCGTAGCCGGCGGACTTGAGGACCTGGGCGATGGTGACGCAACTGGAGTTGAGGTTGCGGGCGTAGCCGTCGTTGAAGGCGGGGCTGGATTCGTCGGCCATGTGACCCACGCCGGCCTGGTGGGGATAGAGGCCGGTGAGGAGGGCGGCGCGGCTGGGGCAGCAGCGGGAGGTGTTGTAGAACTGTGTGAAGCGGAGGCCGTTGGCGGCGAGGCGGTCGAGATTGGGGGTGTGGATTTCGGAGCCGTAGCAGCCGATGTCGCAGAAGCCGACATCGTCGGCGAGCAGAATGACGATGTTGGGGCGGGTGGTTGGGCGCGTGGCGGCGTTGGTCTGGGCGCGCAATGCGGGGGTGATCAGGAGGATGATTGAAAAGAGGGCGACGAGGATTCGTCGGGGGGAAGTGATGGGTGTAACGTAACTTGGCGGTCTGGAAGATCAAGTGGTGGAGAGCTGCAAATTACCTGTTGTGGGAAGATGACAACACGATGATTCTGACGCGTGGAATGGTTTTGCTGATCGCTGGTCTTGTCGCCCTGCTGGCGATTGGCTGGGGAGTTCATTTTTATGAGCGCGGGCTCGTTGGCGAGCGAAAGATGACTGAACTGCTTTCGGGTAAAGGCGTGGACCAGTTCAGCTCAATCGATATTACATCAGGTTATCGTGCGGTTCATTGTACGGACAAAGAGGCCCTCGATTATCTCAGTGACGCGATCATGCGCCATTCGAAGCGGGGCGGTGAAAGCGGTGGCGTCTATACCGCGACGATCAAGTTTGCGGGCGGGGGTAAGTTCACGACTGAAGTCTATTTTCAGACGACACAGTTTGCCCTTTCCATGCCAAGTCATGCGATGAAACTGGGGTTCCCGAGCGATGATGTCCAGTTGGCAGAACCAATGCCTTCAAGCGTGTCAGCGATGGTACAGTTTTTGACTGAGCCGCGGGAGAAAACGGCGGGCAAGGCATTGATCCTGGAAAGTCGAAAGCTACCGCTCACACAGGACGACCCATCCCTTGGGACAAAGTAACCACAGAATTGCACGATTATTTCTTTGACATTACGGGATTATTACTGTTAAGATTGTCTGGACGCTTGATTATTGGCACCTGCCGTAGCGGCCCGCGCGTTTTTCTGCGGGGGGATCCGGTTGCCTGACAACCGAGCTGGAGGGTTTCAATGCACCGGAACATTTTCAAGGCATCGTTGGCCGCGCTCTCGATCGCGGCATTTTCTGGAGGGTCGGCCCAGGCCGAGGTTATCGATTTTGAGGAGTTGATCAACGCTGCCACCACGCAGCAAGGACAGACCTACACAACGCCCAGTGGCCACTTCCAATTGTCCGCGTACGATTCGGTTGACGCATTTACGGTCTTCGATTCGACTGGAACGGCGTCGTCCACGTTCAGCGGATCGACTTCGTTTTATAACATTAGCATCAGTGGCGAGACCGTCCTGCGCCAAGTGGGCGGCGCCGCGTTTAACCTCTCCTCGATTGACCTGGCGGAACTCAACCTAGGCAACGGGAGCACCTACAGCGTCAACTTTAACGGCCTCGTTCATGGGGGCGGAACTGTAACGCATACGTTTGTGCTGGATGGCGCAGAATACGGCGCAGAGACATTTGATTTCACGCCCTTCGGTTTCAGCAACGTCGATAGTGTCTCGTGGATCCAGGGGCCGTTTCCTGGCGGTTATCACCAGTTTGACAACATCGTCGTTTCCCCGGTTCCAGAGCCCGGGTCGATTTGTTTGCTGGGTGTGGCGGGGCTGATTGTCCTGCGCTGCCGTAGCCGCAGGAACGTCAAGTAGCGCCGTTGGCGCGCAAGTTAATACTCGATCGCCACCGCTCAGTACCCTGTGTTGAGATTCTGCGCCTGCGCTACGCGGTCGTTATGCCATGGGTTGGGGGACGATGCGGATGTAGGGCTTGGGGGATTTCCAGCCAGCGGGGTAT